>NZ_CAAAFT010000374.1:0-5471 GCF_900634765.1 Candidatus Protofrankia californiensis
GACCACCGGCAGGCCGGTGCGGACGCTCACCTCGTCCCGCAGCGGTTCGTCACGCCAGGCGAGATTCGGCGCGAACAACACGTGCGAGCGGTCACGGTCGATCAGACCCGCCGCCCCGATGCCGACCGCCCGCACCGGCCGCGGCGCCACGGCCGCCCGCAGCTCGCCGACCACCGCGTTGATCAGATCAGCCACCGCGGCCGGCTCCTGGCTCGGCGTCGGCCGCCGGACCGACGCCAGGATCGCCCCGTCCTCGTCGACAGCACCCGCGGCAATCTTTGTGCCGCCGACGTCCACGCCGATCACCAGATCGGACTGCGCGCCGTTCGTTCCCGACGACGTTGCGGTGATCACTCGACATCGATCCTCTGAACACGCGACCCGGACCCCGGTCGCTCGGTTGTCCTTCCCCTCATATCAGTGTCGTCCACCCGGCCGGCACCGGCCGCAGCCGCGCCGTCTCCTCCGGCATTCGGACGATCGGCGAGTATCGCCCGCACCGCCGCGGCCAGCGAGGTGGCTGCCGCGAACAGGTGCACGGCCACCTCCGGCCGACCCGCAGCCAGCGTGGTGACCAGCCGGCAGACCGGACACACCTGGCACATGGTCATCGCGACGCCGTCCGGACGGATGTCGTGGTGGCTCTCCGGCCGGCAACCACAGTCGCAACCGACACCACTGCTATCAGCACCACTGCTGCCAGCACCACCGGACGGCGAGCCGGAGCGGACCCCGGATCCCACCGGTCCAGGACCGGCACGGCCGGTATGAACGTCCTCACCGGCATGGCTGGCGTCACCGCTGTGATCGGTGGCGCTGGCGTGATCGGTGGTGTGGGCGTGTGCCGCCGGGTGCGCGAGCAGGTCACGCAGGGCCGCGGCGAGCAGGGCGGCCTCCTGGGCGAGCGGACCCGGCGCCAGACGGGTCACGTGCGCGCCCACAGGCTCGGGTCGGGCACGAAGGACACCACCAACCGGTCGTCCCGCAGCACCGCGCCGCTGACGTCACAGCGTCGCAGCGCGGACGGCAGGGTGAGCATCCGCCGCTGCGACCCGACGGACAGCATCAGCTCGTCCACGCCGAGCCGGGCAAGGGCGATCTCGGAACGCTCCACGAACGGCAGATCGATCGAGATCGAGAAGCCGTCCCCGACACGCTCGACCCGCAGCGGGCCGATACCGGCCCGCCCGCCGCCACCGAGGACTGCGGCTGGGTCCAAAGCCGAGTAGGCACCCGCGGCAAAGGCCGCGAGCTCCTCCAGGCCGACCGGTTCACCGGCGCGGTAGGCCGCGCGCAGGACCGGGATCGGCGCAAAGGACAGGTCGACGGCTGACAGCTGGTCACGGTGGACGGCCGCCCATCCGGCCCGCCAGGCGTCGCCACCGGCATCGGTGTGCACCCGGTTGGCCACCACGGCGTCCACACCGAATCCGTGCAGTGCGAGAGCGCCCACCGCGGCCTGTGTCCGGGAGACCACGACGGTCTCGGGTGTCAGAACGAGCCGCACGCTGGAGCGCGACGGGTCGGACAGGATCTCACGAACCTCATTCATGATCGATTGAAGCCGTACGGCGGCACCCACAAGCGGTTCGGCCGTGACGTCCGGCCAGTCGGAGCGGCCAAGCCGCCGGGAGCCGCCGCGCAGCAGCCGAGCAAGCCGACCGTCGGCCGGAACGATCCGGCGCAGGTACCAGGCCAGCGTCTCCGGGAGGGTCAACAGGCGCAGTAACTGGGCGATCGGGCCGGCATCGACCACGATGACGTCGTAGTCCCCGGATCTGATCTGGTCGAGCAGGTGCAGGAGGGTGAGAACCTCTCCGGCGCCGGGGGGCACCGTCAGCTCACCGGCTTCGATCGGGTCTGCTCCGGTGGCCTCCCAGAGCTGGCGCAGGGGTGCTCCCATCGTCGGCCAGCGGTCCTCGAAGGCGCGTTGGGTGTCCACCTGCTGCGCGAACAGGCCGGACTCGATCTCGACGGGAGCCGTGCTCAGCGGATGGTCGAGAACCGCTGCGAGACCCTGCGCCGGGTCCGCGGACAGCACCAGCGTCCGGTTACCGCGCTGAGCGGCCAGAGTGGCCGTCGCCGCGGTGACCGTGGTCGTCCCGACGCCCCCCTTGCCCGTGAAGAGCACGCATCGCACGCGCAGTCAGCTCTCGATGTGTTTCTTGAGGTCCTTCAAAGCGGCGTCGACAACGCCGCTTTGAACCCTGCGCCGGAGCAGGCCCGGAATTTTGATCTTCAAGTCGACGGTGAGGTCGTACACGACCTCGGTCCTACCGCCACCCAGATCGCGCAGGACGTAGCTGCCGTCCTGTGCGATCATGTTGTTTCCCTCGACGAGGGTCCAGCTGACCGAATCATCACCCGACCAGGTGTACTCGATGACGAATTCCTCCTTCGTCACCACCGCGTTGACCAGGAAACGGCCCTGACGGGGACGACCGTCAGGCCCAGCCGCGACGATCTCGGACCGTTCCACCGGCCCCGACCAGGTCGAATATGTGTTGATATCGGCAATCGCGGCCATCACGGCCGCGGGCTCCGCATTGATCGTGATGGTGGCTCGGGCGTGGTCCGCCATTGGTGACAGTGCCTCCACAACTCACCCGGGGGTGCCCGGCGCCACTGGCATCCCGGTTACATCCCGGTTACTCCGACATCCAGGATCTCTCCACACGCCAGGATAATCATCCTGACCGACCGCCGAGGCTACCGGACCCGCTACGGGCGCGGCCGACTGCCGGGGGCGTGTCCAGCAGATCTCCAATCACGCGGATCGACACCCGGACGACCAATGCCCACCGGACGCCCTCTACCACTCAAGCACGAACGGTGTCCCCTGAGCGTTGAAATGTCCGACGTTCACGCAGCGCGTTCGTCCGATGTCGAGTACGTCCCGGTACGGCTGGTGGACGTGCCCGAAGAGCACGTACCGCGGCTTCATTTCGTGAATGGCCTCCAACACCGCGACGCTGCCCCGCTCGTAACGCCGGGCCACCGTGTCGTACACGAGCTCGGGCAGGTGCGGCGGAATATGGCAGCACAGGACGTCCACCGCCCCGACCGCCGTGACCTTCGCGGCGTAGGTTTCGTCGTCGATCTCGTAGGGGGTGCGCATGGGTGTGCGCAAACCCCCGCCCACGAAACCGAACCGCAACCCGCCGATCTCGGTCGTCTCACCGTCGAGCAGCGTGACGCCGTCACGCAGATAGTCCAGGTAGAGGTGCGGAAGATCGACGTTGCCATAGGTCAGGAAAGTCGGTGTGGGAAAAGCGGCGAACATCTGTTCGTACTGCCGGCGGATCGCCTGCTCGACGATCGCCTGCCGGTCGTCACCCAAGGTAGCCCACAAACCACGGGACCATTCACGGGCTTCGTCGAAACGCTGCTCGGTCCGCAGCCGAATCATTTTTCCGACCGCGTCCGGACCGAACAGGTCCCCCATAATCCCACGGCTGTGATCCCGGTAGTCCACGTACAGAATGAGGTCCCCCAGGCAGACGAAGGCGTCAGCGCCCTTCCCCGCGGCGGCGAGCGCGTCAGCGCGGCCATGAACGTCACTCACCACGTGGACCCTCATACCCGGCAAGCCTACGGTCACGCCGGCTGAAAAACCCGCCGGGCGCTCTAACGGCGCGCAGGTCGTCCGAGAGATCCTATGGACGACGCCTGCGGCGCGGCGGGCCCCGCAGGTTGCATAGCGGGCCCTGCGGGTGCCGCGGGCCTTGCGGGTTGCGCTGCGGGCTCTCCGGGCTCACGGCCTGCTTCAAGGACATCCTTGAGCGCGTTGAGCTGGCGTTTGGTATGCAGCGAGCGGCGCTTTGCCCACCGCGCTGCAACGCGTGGACGCAACTGGTGAACCTGAGCCGGCTGCCCCCTGCGGGTGGCGTCAGCGCGTAGGAACACGTGCACGACAACACCGTCACCCCACGGTTCAAGCCATATCTCGCTGGTGCCGACCAGCGCACCGGTCACCGTGAACCGCAGCCCCGCGGTGTCCCTGTCCTGGAAAACGCTGAGGTCGAGATCCGGCCACAACGCACGCCACAATGCGGGCTCGTGCACCGCCGCGGACACCACAGCCGGGTCGGCGGCCAGGAAAACCTCGTCGATCAGGTCGATCTGCACGGGCGAGGGGCTCACGTCCGGGATCATGTCAGACAGACCCCCAGAGGGCCAGCGACAACGCGATCATGTTTTTTGCGCACCCGGAGCCAAAGGCAGTGTGATCATACTTCTGGTGCACCCGGGCTTCTGGGTCATTGGGAGGGCAGCAGCAGGTCGCGTAGCCTCGCTGCGAGGACGTCCCACCGCCAGGCCACTTCGACCCATGCGCGGCCGGACGCACCCATGGCGCGTGCCCGGTCAGGATCGGCCAGCAGGCTGCCGACGGCGTCGGTTATCCCTTTCAGGTCGCTGCCGTCGACGACGACTCCGCTCCGGCGGTCGAGCACCGCGTCCGGCGCGCCACCGCTGCGCCCGGCGACAACCGGCAGACCCGTGGCCGACGCCTCCAGGTAGACGATCCCGAGGCCTTCGACCTCCAGGCCCGCCCGCCGCGTCCGGCACGGCATCGCGAAGACGTCGCCGGCGGCATAGTAGGCGGGCAACTCCTCCCAGGGGACCGAGCCGGTCATCACCACGTGCTCGGCCACGCCGGCCTCGCGGGCCAGGCGTTCCAGCGACGGCCGGTACGGACCCCCGCCGACCAGCAGCAGCGCCGTCCCGGGCACCCGCCGCCGCCAGGCCGGCAGAGCTTTGATCAGCATGTCCTGGCCCTTGCGCTCGACCAGCCTGCTCACACACACCACGACCGGGCGGTCAGCGAGGTCGTGACGCCTGCGGATGTCGTCACGTCCCACACCCGGCTGGAAGAACCCGGTGTCGACGCCGCTGGGTAGCTGGGCGAGGGTCGGATGCCGGCCGAAGGCCGGCGCGAGTCGCGCCCTGGTGTAGTCGGTGAGGTAGGTGACGGCGTCGACTGTCCGCCCGATGCGGCGTAGCACCTGCCGCGGGCCCGGCAGCGCCGCCCAGCCCACTTCGTGACCGTGCGTGCTCGCGACGATCCGGCCCACCCCCGGATCACGGCGCAGACCGGCCGCGAGCAGACCCAATGGCGCGGCCGCTCCGAACCACACGACGTCGCAGCCCTCCGAGCGGGCGATCATTCGGGCCCGGCGCAGCACGTCCGGGACGGGCAGCATCAGTGTCGTCGGATGCCGCACCACGGGAAACGGGGCGGCCGCGTCGAATACGGACGAGCCCTTCCACGCGGGAGCGTAGACAATCACCTCTCCGGCAGGTAACCGGCTGGCAAAATTATACACATATGCCTGAATTCCACCTGGACGTGGCGGAAAGTCATTGCTCACGACCAAAACCCGCATCGGGCCATACTCCAGCATCCCGGGAAGAGCCAGACGGCTCCCCCGCCATGGCGGCAGCCGGCATGACAACGCCCTACGTAGCGG
>NZ_CAAAFT010000374.1:5726-13438 GCF_900634765.1 Candidatus Protofrankia californiensis
TGACAACGCCCTACGTAGCGGCACCCGGCATGGCGGCCCCGGGCAATCCGGGCGGGTCAGGGGCGAAGCTGCGCGTCCAGATAGGATCTCCACTGCATGACAAAATCGGCTTCGGTGGTTCCCAGGACCGCCCGCAGCGCACCGGCCAGCCGTGTCGGTGGATCGCCACCGCCGGATCCGACCTGCCGGTAGAACCTGATCAGCCCGTCCAGGCCGGCCCTGTCCGCGATCAGCCGGCAGGCAAGCCACGCCTCCTGGTAGCGGGCGGGAGCTGCTCCGTCCGCCGCGGAGAACGCCGCATCGCCCGGCAACGCGTCAGGTAACCAGCCGGACCGCACCTGGGCAGCCAGTTCCGCGGCTGCCCGGGTCACCTCCAGCCCCACCCCGGCGTGGCCCACGGTTTCGGCCAGACCTTCCACCAGCCACATCGGGGTGCCTGCTCCGGTCACATCGGCGCTCGCCAGGTGGGTGAACTCATGACGCAGCACCACCTGCCGGCCCTCGACGGTCAACCGGTCGTAGACCTCCGGATTGACGATCACACGACCGCCCCCCGGGGCCTCCCCTGGAAGCACCGCGACCGCTGCCTCACCGTCGGTACCCGTCCGTCCTGACTCGGCGCGAAAGCCGGCGCCGCCCGCGGGAACCTCCACCACGACCTGGTCGGCCCACGGCCCGTCCCAGACCGCACGCACATAGCGCAGAGCCTCGTCGGCATCACGACGTATCTCGACCAGCCGTGACACCGGAGCGTCCCCGACGACCGCCAGACGCCCAGCCGTCCCCTGCTCAGCCGGCCCCGGCGCGGGCCGTGGCCGGGCCACACCGGCCGCATCCTCACGAGCGGCGTTCCCCTGACCGGCATGTTCCTGACCAGCACGTTCCTGACCGGCGTGGCTGGTGACAGCCAGCACCAGCCCGACAGCGACCGCCGTGCAGACAGCCGCCATCACCACCGACGCCACCAGCGCACGCCGCCGGAGCCACCGCCCAGCCCGGCTCACCCGCCCCACCCGGCCGTGACGCGCCGCCGTGGGGGAAGTCGGCGGGCTAGCCGGTCCGGCGGGCGCGTTCACGGGGGCTGTTCACGGGACGGGGCAGCGGCAGCACCTGTGCCATCGGTACCGGCGCCGTGGGCGCGGCATCTCCGGCATTCCTGGGCGTCGCGGATGCCACCGGGGAGACGAACCGGGACCGCGGGATCAGGCCGCCGTCGGCGAGGGCTTCCATGGCCCGCTGCTCGCCCTCGTCCCAGTCGACGACGCCGCCGGCAGGCTCCAGCAGAACATGCACCGCGCAGTCCCCGCATGCGGCTCCACGCACCACGCATGTGCCACAGTCGATCAGCATCGTCTCCGCCTCTCCGGCCGGAACAGGCCGCCTCGAGCCGACCCGAACGGTCATGACATGACCGCCACGGGTGACGCGACCGCGTCGGGACCCACCGTAGGCACCAGGTCCGACAACTTCTCCGCCTCAACGCCGTCCGACGACCCACCCACGAGAACTGGGGTACGTGCGGGCACGTCGTCACGTACTCGCGCGCGACCAAGATCTGCGTCGGTTGAAGCTTCACCGGCCTGACCAGACGAGCGCAGCAGGAGAAGTGGCTGGCGTGGGTACTGGCACGCAAGGCTCCGCGCCGGACGGCCGAGGACTTCGCCGGGGCGGTGTGGGCGAGGGCCTGGCTTCGGCGGGAGCAACAGCGCGAGGCGGGCACACTGAACCCGGCCAGGGCACCGTGACAGTATGACCGGTTATACTCGCATCATGAAGACAGCGATCTCGATTCCCGATGGCGACTTCGAGCGGTTCGAGCGGGTCGCGGCCCGGCACGGGATGAACCGGTCGGAGTTCTACCGGCTCGCCGGTAAGCGGCTCGCCGACGAGCTGGAGGGCGAGGCGGAGCTGACCAGGCTGGCGAACGCGGTGCTCGCGCGTGTCGGACAGCCCTCCGGCGACGGGCTGTTCCTGCGGGAGTCCGAGCGGGTGCTGCGCGAAGGCACCGAGTGGTGATCCGTCGCGGCGATGTCGTGTGGGTGGACTTCGGTTCGCCACGGGGTTCGGAACCGGCGAAGGTCCGCCCGGCCGTGGTCGTGCAGGAGGACTGGCTGCTGGCCACGGACATCGGCACGGCGCTGGTGGTGCCTCTGACCTCGAACACCACCCTGGAAGCGTTCCCCGGCAACGTGCTCGTGCCCGCCGAGGCCTCCGGGCTCGACAAGGACTCCGTCGCGGTGGTCTCGCAACTCGGCCCGGTCAGCCGCGAGTTCCTCGACCCCTATCCTGCCGGTCACGTGCCCGGCTACCTGCTGACCAAGATCGCGGCAGGCGTGCGTCTGGTCACCGGCATCTGACCCGGCGCGGGCACTGGGCGCGTCGCGGCGCTCGGCGTCGCCGGGACGCGAAGCGGGCACACCGAATCCGGTCAGGGCACCGTGACATTCCGGTCGGGCAAGCAGTAACCGCTGATCCGATGGAAAGCGCTTCGAGTGCTACCCAGCCCGCCGGCCTGCCAATTCGCCGTCGTGTGGCCGCTCAGATCGGTAGATAGGAGACATTGGTGATGGCGACAAGGCGGTGAGTGGCAGTCTGGGTGCCGTCCATGCGACCGCAAATCCGCCAGACACGAAATAGTCAACAAAATAACTACTGGAAGACAATGGACGACACCCTGTGTGATGTGTGTCGTTGGCGCACCTACGGGCCGGTAGGCTCCCTGGGTGCTTTCAGGTGATCTACGGAGCAGAATCGATCGGGTCTGGGACGCGTTCTGGTCGGGAGGGATCTCCAACCCGCTGGAGGTCATCGAGCAGATCACCTACCTGATGTTCATCCGCCGGCTGGACAGCATCCAGACCGGCAAGGAGAACAAGGCCAACCGCACCCGCCGGCCGATCGAGAACCCGGTGTAAACGAATGCCACCCAGGAACTGCGCTGGTCGCGCTTCAAGGCCCTGGGCAGCACCGACGAGATGTTCGCGCTGGTGCGGGACAGGGTCTTCCCGTGGCTGCGGGAACTCGGTGGCGAGGGCTCGACCTACGAGCAGCACATGCGTGACGCCCGGTTCACCATCCCGACGGCGAACCTGCTTGCCAAGGTCGTCGACATGCTCGACGGGCTCCCGCTCGACGAGCACGACACCAAGGGCGACCTGTACGAGTACATGCTCAGCAAGATTGCCGCCGCTGGCCAGAACGGCCAGTTCCGCACCCCGCGGCACATCATCCAGCTGATGGTCGAGATGACGGCCCCGGGCCCCGGCGACACCATCTGCAACCCGGCCTGCGGGACGGCCGGCTTCCTGGTCGAGAGCGCCGCTTACCTTGAGCGGACCCATCACGAGGCCCTGTTCGGCTCCGCCACACGCCGGCACTTCGACCACGGCATGTTCCACGGCTTCGACTTCGACAACACGATGTTGCGGATCGGCAGCATGAACATGCTGCTGCACGAGGTCGAGCAGCCCGACATCCGCTACCGCGACTCGCTCGCCCAGAGCGCCGCAAGCGACGCCGACCGATACTCCCTCATCCTCGCTAACCCGCCCTTCGCCGGCAGCCTGGACTACGAGACAACAGCCAAGGACCTGCTCGCCATCGTCCGTCCCACAGCGATACCGGCATCGCAGGCCATGTAGACGCTGTGAGAGCGCATGTGCTGGTCGTGGGACCCGACGGGCGAAGCCTGCGCAGTCGTCGGTATCTCCCCGCGCCCACAGTGAGCCGCCCACAGTGAGCGTCGTGACCGTGGCGATGGGGATCGTGATCGGCCTGACGTTCCTGTTCGACTCAGGCCAGGGGGCTTCTGTGCGGCTACTCGGGTGCGGGCCTGATGGGCCGGTCACGAGCAGTTTCGATCACACGAAGGGCGGGTCACCTCCCGGCGCTGTCGGACGTGGTCCCCGCCCGCTCGGCCGCCACTCGACACCAGCGGCCTCGATAGCGTATTGCAGGCACTGAAGGTAAAATGCAAGCATGGCTGCGATCACCATCCGCGACGTCTCCGAGTCGGCCCTCGAAGCATTGAAGATCAAGGCCGCGAAGGGGGGTCGCAGCCTACAGGCGTATCTGCTCGACCTGGTCACGCGCGACGCGCAGACGCCGCCCCTGGCGGACATGATGGCCCGCCTCGACCGCGAGACACGGTCCGATGTCAGTACCTCGGACATCCTTGCCGCGATCGACGAGGGCAGGGAACACCGTTGAGCGGTGTAGCGGCTGTGACCGACTGTTCGGCGTTGGTACGGACGCTGACAGATCAGGGTGCAGGCGGGGTCGCCGTACGCCGCCGGCTCGCCAGTCTCGAGTCGCTTGCGGCACCCGGCCTGCTCGACTACGAAGTAGTTTCGGCATTCCTCGGGATGCTTCGGGGTGGCAAGATCACCGAGCGGGAGACGACGAAGGCCATCGCCGATTACCAGATGCTGCCGCTCGTGCGGCACGAGACACTGATCCTCTGGCGGCGGGTCCGCGAACTGCATCACAACCTCAGTGCGTACGACGCGCAGTACGTGGCGCTCGCCGAGGCGCTGGGGCTGCCCCTGATCACCAGCGATGCCCGCATCGCGCGCAGCGGCGCGGCCACGTGCGCTGTCGAGGTCTTCGCCTGACGTTGCACCAAGACGGTCGCTAGGCCGTGCGCGGACTGCCGAGTACCGTCAGCAGGCGCTCGCCGAAGGCCGGGGTGGTGTGCATGCATGTACGTGGCGATGTCGTGGGCTGTCATTGCGGGGCCCGACCTTTCCGTCCTGCTGGCGATGGTACGGACGGCGGTGACGACCTGGCCGGGGTGGAGGTCGAGTGCGTCGAGCAGGAAGTCGTCGAGGGACTGCCGGGTGAGCGGTACGGGCAGCGCGCTGGGCGGGAAGTCCGCGAGGTTGTCGGTGACGATCACGTCAGCGCGGCCAGCCCGGGCGGCTGCAACCACGTGCCGGTCGTCGGGGTCGGGCAGTTGGGCAGTCGGGACGAGCGGCTCCCAGTCGGTCACGAGGGCGTCCGGGAAGGCGGTCTTCATTTGTCGGGTGAGGCGGGTGAGGTAGGCGTTGATTTCTTCCGGTGACATTCCCCGCTTGCCGAGGAGCAGGCGGAGGGTTCGGTCGAGTTCGTCGAGGATCTCGGTGGACCATAGCGGTCGGTAGGCTCCGGTACTGGCGATCTCGAGCAGCACGTCGCGTGCCCTGCTGGGCACGAGAACGCAGGTGTCGAGCAGCGCGCTGTACACGCGGGTCAGCCTTGGGTCTTCTTGCGGGCGGCCTTCAGTGCGGCCCGCGCCTCGTCGGGGTCGACGTCGTACAGGCCCAGCCGCTCGGTGTCGGCGATCATGTCCGCGAATGCGAGTTCAGCCGCGTTCCGCTGGCGTCTGCGGTATTCGAGCAGGTCGTCGAGCCGGACCTTGCGGTGGCGGCTCGGCTTCTCGAACGGGATGACGCCGGTCTCCAGCAGCCGTACCAGCGTGGTGCGCGAGATGCGCAGCAGGTCGGCTGCCTCCTGGGTGGACAGTGTCAGGTGATGTGGTGCCACGGTGACCGCCAAGCCCGCCTTCATCGCCGCGGCGATCTGCAGGAGAACCTCGAACATGGGCTCGGGTAGTTCGACGCTGCGCCCGTCGGGGCCTGTCAGCCGAGGACGGGGCTCGGCCACCCGCTGTCCGCGGTCGCGCAGGGCGCTGAGGAAGTCGATGATCTCGCCGGCGTCCTCGCGCGGGAGGTAGGTCTCGTCGTGCAGCGGCTCGTTTCTCGCTGGCGAAGTCATGAACCGCCTCCGGAGACGATCGGTACGATCGGGATGCTCGTTTTGGTCGATTCTAGTCCCGCTGGCTCCTGATCGCCATCTGCTAGAGGGTGCCGCCACCCACCGGCAGGGCAGCTCGTCCACATCGCCGGTGTCGCCCGCTACGAGTCGGGCTGCCAGCCCTCTCAGACCAGGCGACGGGGCCCAAGTGCCTCAAGGAAGGCCCCCGGCACCCCGAACGGGACGCAACGGAGGGCGACAGCGTGGTCGCGCGAGACATCGCCTGTGGCCGCAGTAGGGTGCGTGCGGTGGGCCGCCAAGGGCTCGAATCCTGAGCCCAGAGAGTAAAAAGCTGGATGTCAGGTGAGAGTGCCGCGTGGCGCGATCCACGCGTGCGGCTGCCCCGTGGTGGCCGCGATGTGCTCGAAGTCGGCGTCGTAGTGCAGGATGACCGCGCGATGGTGTTCGGCCGCCGAGGCGGTAAGCAGATCGATCACTCCAGCGGCACGGTGGTGGCCTCGGACGGCCAATGGACTCCGACGCTCTCGGCCACGGGGACTATAAGCCGATGACCGTCGGGCTCCGCGCCTGTCCCAGGTCGTCACGCACCGGGCCCTTCCCCGTTGCCGCTCCCTCTCGCTCGTCCTTACTCGTCCGAACACCGGGATCCGGTGCCCCCAGCACGGTCGGTCGGTACCGCGCCCCGGTGGTCAGGAGCGGTCGAGGCGGGCCAGCAGCGCGGCGGACGGGATCGGACGCGCACCCGAGAGCCGGCTGGTGTCGGCCACCTCACGATCCGATGTGACGACGACGACGGGACGCCCCATGGGCTCGGCCCGCACAAGCCGGATGATCTCCTCGTCAGCCAGCTGACCAGGTCGGCTGAAGACCACCCGCACCCCACGGGGCGCCGCCACCCCGACGGGCCTGGCGATGACCGCGGTCGCGTCGAACACGACCGTGATCTCGCTCTCGGGCGCGCGGCCGACCAGCGCGCCGAGCCCGGACAGCAGCCGGGCCCGCTGTGCCTGCAGCGGCAACGAGCCGTACCCACGCTTGGTGACGTTGTAGCCGTCCACGATGACGTGTACGCCGGGAACCCCGAGAACCTCGTCGACAACCGCCGGGTCGTCCTCGGCCAGGCCACGGGCGCCGACTCCGCAGAACGGGTCGAAGGGCGCGGCCTCGTCCTCCCCGCGGCCGACGATGTCCGCCGGCCGCTGCACGGCGGTCGGCAACGCGAGTTCCTTGCGGAAGCCGTTGGCCGCGGCCATCAGCGTGTCGAGCAGGACACGCAGGCGCACGTCCTCGGCTGACCGGGCCTCCCGGCTGTCCCGCCGGGACGCGGTCACAGCAGCCTCGAGTTCGGCTACCCGCTGTCGCAGCCGACGGGTTTCGGCCTCGGCCTCACGGGCGGTCGCGACCGCCTCGTCGCGGGCCTTCTCCGCCACCTCGACGGCATCGTGCGCCACACTCTCGACCCGGCGGAGCCGGTCGGAGGAGGAGCGCAGGCGTCGGCGGGCATCCTCCGCCTCGGAGCGAGCGGCTGCCAGGCGTTCCCGCAACTGGTCGTTCTCAACCTTGGCGCTCTGCCTGAGCGTGTCGAGCTGCTCATGCAGGCGCGCGACCGCCTCGGTGGCGTCGGCCGCGCGGGCCGACGCCGCGGCTTCGGCCAGTTCCTGCGCGGCGGCCTCGACCATCCGTTCCCACCCGGGCAAACGCAGGACGTAGGCGACGGCCGCGATCTCCTCGGGCGGAGCCGCCTCGGGCGGTCCCTCGTCGGACTCCAGTGACGCCACAAGCTCGGGCAGGGCAAGCCGGAGCCGCTCGGCGACCCGTCCGCGAAAGACCGCGTCATTGGCCATGGCGGCCGCCAGCGGGGTCGCTCCGAGCCGGGAACGCCGGGACGGGATGAAGCGCCGTACGGCAACGAGCGTGGACGGCACATTCTGTTCCGGGAGATCGGCGAGGGTATCGGC
>NZ_CAAAFT010000375.1:0-2143 GCF_900634765.1 Candidatus Protofrankia californiensis
AGCCCGATCCCTCCGGATCGCAACGGTTCTCCACCGGTTCGCAGGGATCGGAGCATCCCGGTTCGCCCGCCCGGACGGGTCGGAACACGGGTCGAGGCACGGCTTGCGGGACGGGTCGAGGAAGGCCAGCGCGATGATCTGTGATATCGCCGACCTGTGGTACTGCCGACCTGTGACATCGCCGGACGAGCGGGTTGCTCCACCGGCGGCACAGCTGTCGGCTGTCGAAGCTGTCTGCTGAGCTATCTGCTGAGGGCAGCCCGGATGCGTTCGGCCGCGTCGTCGAGTGCGGCCGGGTCGGGGTTGTGATCGGCTGCCGCGAACGAGATGTCGGCCTCGGAGTCGATCGGGACGAGGTGCACATGTACATGTGGCACCTCCAGACCGGCCAGCAGCGCGGCCACCTTGCGGGGGCGGAAGGCGGTGTCGACGGCCCGCCCGACCCGGGCCGCCGCGTTCCACAGCTCCCGCAGGACGTCCGGGGGAAGATCGATCCAGTGGTCGACCTCCAGCCGTGGAACCACCAGAGTGTGCCCCGGCCGGATCGGGGCGATGGTCAGGAACGCCGCACAGTGGTCGTCCTCGTAGACGATCCGTCCGGGCAGCTCCCGCTTGATGATCCGGGTGAAGACGCTGGCCATGTCCGGACAGTATCCACATGAAGCCCCCGGTAGCGCCCCCCGGCGCGGCAGCGGCAACGGCAGACCGGATGCGAGCCGGACCCGGGCCGGCGTGCCCACGCGTGACGCGTGGACACGGACTCGCCGGTCATGCGGAATCATGCGCCTGTGGCCTGGTTTGAAACGAACGGCATCCGGATGGCCCGGGTGGGCCTGGACTGCGTCGACGTGGACCTGATGGTCAGGTTCTGGTCATCGGCGCTCGGCTACGAAGTCGCGCAGCACGACAGCGACTCGGCTGTCCTGCGCCACCCGGCCGGTGCCGGTCCCAAGCTGCACCTGCGGCGCGTGTCCGGGTTGGCGCCGGGCCCGGGTCGCGTGCACCTGGACCTGTATGCGGTGGACGCCGAGCGCGTGGTCGGCTGGCTGTCGTCACTGGGCGCCCGCGAAGTCGGACGCTACGCCGACGGTGTCGACAGCGGCTTCGTCCTCGCCGACCCGGAAGGCAACGAGTTCCGGGTCACCACGGCGGGTCAGGACGGGTTCGCGCGGCCGTTCGCGTGAGGGGTCACCCACCACCGGTGGCCGGAAGCCGCGGGATGCGGACACAGGACCGGAAAACTGTCGGAGACGGCGACTACCGTACCCGGACATGCGCCGGTTCTCCCCCGTTCCGGGCGGCGGCCACCCGGACGCGCCGCCCGCGCCCCCCTCCGGGCGCCAGCCTCCGCCTCGCCAGCTCCCGCCCGGCCAGGCCAGCCTGGAGGAACTCGGCCGTCCCCTGCGGGACGTCACCTTTGTCGTGGTGGACCTGGAGACCACCGGAACCCGGTCTGCCGACAGTGAGATCACCGAGATCGGCGCGGTCAAGGTCCGCGGCGGGCAGGTCCTCGCGGAGATGGCGACGTTGGTACGACCGGCCGCGCCGATACCCCCGTTCATCTCGGTCCTCACCGGGATCACCGACGCGATGGTCGCCACCGCGCCCCGCATCGACGCCGTCCTGCCGACCTTCCTGGAATTCGCCCACGGCAGCGTGCTGGTCGCGCACAACGCGCCCTTCGATCTCGGCTTTCTGCGGGAGGCGTGCGTACGCTGCGGCCATCCCGTCCCCGCTTGGGAGCACCTGGACACGCTCCGCATCGCCAAACAGGTCCTGAGCAGGGACGAAAGCCCGAACTACAAGCTCGGTTCGCTGGCCCGGCTCTTCCCCACGGACACCGAGCCCTGCCACCGGGCGCTGGCGGACGCGCGGGCGACCGTGGCCGTGCTGCACGGGCTGTTCGAGCGGCTGGGCAACCTCGGCGTGACCACATTGGAGGACCTGCACGGGTTCTCCCGGAAAGTCTCCCCCGCCCAGCGGCGCAAGCGGCATCTGGCGGACGGCCTGCCGACCGGGCCGGGCGTGTACATCTTCCGCGACAGCGCCGGCCGGGCTCTCTACGTCGGGACGTCCCGGTCGGTGCGCGCACGCGTCCGGTCGTACTTCACCGCGAGTGAGCCACGGACGCGGATGACCGGGA
>NZ_CAAAFT010000375.1:2459-3564 GCF_900634765.1 Candidatus Protofrankia californiensis
GGTCCCGGCACCCGGAACGGGCGGTCTACCTGAAGATCACCGACGAGCCCTACCCCCGGCTGTCACGGGTCCGAGCGGCCCGTGACGAGGGTATCTACCTCGGCCCGTTCACCAGCAGCGCCGCGGCGGACCTCGCCGCGGCCGCGATCCACGAGGCGATCCCGTTACGCCAGTGCACCACCCGACTGTCACCGCGGCGGCCCACCGCCGCGTGCGCGCTGGCGGACCTCGGTCGCTGCGGGGCACCCTGTGACGGACGGGAGAGCCCGCAGGAGTACGCGCGACACGTGGCAGCGGCCAGGGCGGCCATCACCACCGACCCCCGGGTGGTCGTCGACGTCGCGCGGGCGCGCATCGCCGGCCTCGCCGCCGAGCAGCGCTACGAGGACGCGGCGGTCGTCCGTGACCGGCTGCTGGCATTCCTGCACGGGGCGCAGCGGCTCCAACGCCTGTCAGCGCTGAACACCGTGGCCGAGATGACGGCCGCGGCACCCACCCCCGAGGGCGGTTGGGACATCGCTGTGATCCGCCACGGTCGGCTCGCCGGGGCGACCAGCACACCGGCGCACACCGATCCGTGGCCCTGGGTGACGGCAGTACGCGCCAGTGCCGAGACCGTACGCCCAGGGCCGGGGCCCACGCCCTGCGCGAGCGCCGAGGAGACCGAGCTGATCCACCGCTGGCTGACCGCCGCGGGCGTGCGCCTGGTCAGCCTGGACGGCCAGTGGGCCTCACCCGTGGCCGCGGCCGCCAGGGACATCTCCCTTCTTCACCGGCCGCAGGACCCGGCCGGCGCACCTGAATGATCGACGTCCGCCGGCGCTGCTACCGCGCGAGCCGACCGAGCAAGGCGCTTGCCGCCATGATCGCCCCGACGGCGGAACCGACGAGGACGGCGAAGTCGAGCAGCAGGTGGGCATGCGTACCGATCAGCAGACCGCGCAGCGCGTCGACCAGATAGCTCAACGGGTTGAGGTAACTGACCACCCGTACCCAGGCCGGCATGATGTCGACCGGATAGAGGGCGTTGCTGGCGAAGAACATCGGCATCATGATCGCCTGACCGATTCCCATCAGCCGGTCACGGGAAAGCACCAGTCCCGCG
>NZ_CAAAFT010000376.1:0-12478 GCF_900634765.1 Candidatus Protofrankia californiensis
TCGAAGGGGTCGTCGAAGGGGTCGTCGAAGGGGTCGTCGAGTCTGACCCCGCCGGGAGCGTTCCTGGCGGGAGCCACCGGTGGATCGATCCGCGCAGCGACCCGGGGATCTGAGCCTCCCGGATCTCTAGCCAACCCGGCTGGCGGCACGGCGGGTGTGCTGGACATCACGGAAATCACCTTCCTTGTCGCTGGCGAGCGCACCGCCGGTATGGTGCCGGAACACGTCCTCCAGGCTTGCTCGCGGTCCCAGCGCCGCCTTCAGCTCGCTGGGCACACCGGTGACCCGTACCCGGCCTGCATGCATCAGCGCAACCCGGTCGCACAGGACGTCGGCTTCTTCCATGTAATGAGTGGTCAGCAGCACCGCCATGCCATGCTCCGCCCGCAGGCGCAGGACGTGCTCCCAGACGCTGTCGCGGGCGATCGGGTCGAGCCCAACGGTCGGCTCGTCGAGGATCAGCAGCCGCGGCGCGTTGACCAGGGCCTGGGCTAGTTCCAGGCGGCGCACCATCCCACCCGAGTAGGTGCGCGCCAAGCGGTCGGCGACGTCGGTCAGGCCCATGGCCGCGAGCGCCTGGTCGACCCGTGCCCGTCGCCGACGCCGGGGGACGTCGAACAGGCCCGCGAACAGCGCGACGTTCTCGCGGCCGGTCAACCCGGCGTCGGCGGACAGCATCTGCGGCACGTAGCCGATCAGCCGCCGGGCCCGGATCGGCTGGCGGGCCGCGTCCACGCCGAAGACGCAGACCGAACCGGCCGCCGGCCGCAGCAGCGTCACGATGACCCGGATCGCCGTGGTCTTGCCGGCCCCGTTCGGCCCGAGCAGACCGATGATCTCACCGGCTGCGAGCTCGAGGTCGAGGGAGTCGACCGCTGTCTTCTCCCCGAACCGGTAGGTCAGCCCCCGGACGTCCAGAGCCGGCGGGTCGCCCCGAGCCGGAGTGGACACGGCCGGCGACACGGAATGATCGATGGACATCCGACCTCCATATCGTTTTCTTCCTACAACTAACTATCCACCCCTACGGTTGCCACGTCACCTGCTGCGGGCCGGCAACCCCGCACCTTCCCGCGGACAAACGACTGAGGGCCTCCTGTGTCCGGGTGTCGGAGGCAGGAGGCCCTCAGCGAGATGTTCGGAGTTCTCCGCCGCCCATCTGGCTACTTCAGACAGATGGGCTGGCCGGCACTCACGTAGTTGCTCGATACTTGACTACTCGATGCTTAGCTACAGTTACTCAATACTACTTGTACTCGACTACTTGTGCTGGACTACTTGTACTCGGTAACTCGGACTCAGTGCTTGCCGGCAGGCCGGTCCGGGGAGGACTCGCTCGCCTCCGGCAGGCGTTCTTCCTCTTCGACGAAGAAACCGGTGACGGCCTTGCCCGCACGCCGCACGAGATCGCCCCTGGCATGCCCGTTCTCAGCGGACGGGAGAGCCACCCGGTCGGTCGGTACCCGACGGTGGTCGGGTACCGACGGAAGCTTCGGCCGGTGCTCCTCCACGAACTCCCCGCTGGGAAGCTGCTGGATGATCCCGGTCTCGATGCCGTGTTCGGCGATCTCGTGGTCACGTTCCTGCAGGTGGATGCACAGCTTCCTGGTCAGGACAAAGGCGATCGGCGGGATGACGATGGCGCCGACACGTCCCGCCCAGGTCATGGCGTTCAGCGAGATGTCGAACGTCTTGGCGATGACGTCGTTGCCACCCGAGATCCACAGCACCAGATAAAAGCTGATGGCGAAGACACCGAGGCCGGTACGGGTGGGCGCTTCGCGTGGACGCTGCAGGAGGTTGTGCGACTCCTTGTCACCGGTGAACTTCGCCTCGAGGAACGGATACACCGCGAGCAGGGTGAACAGGATGCCGGGCAGGATCAAAGTCGGCCAGAACACCGCCGGAACCGTGTGCCCGAACCCACGGAACTCCCACGGCGGGAACAGCCGGGTAGAGCCGTCGAGGAAGCCGATGTACCAGTCCGGCTGGGAGGCGGAGCTGACGTTCGCCGGGTCGTAGGGCCCGAAACCCCAGATCGGGTTGATCTGCGCGAGGCCGCCGAGCAGGGCGAGCATCGCAAAAACAATCATGAAGAATCCGGTGGACTTCGCCGCGAAGATCGGGAAGACCCGGTGCCCGATGACGTTGTGCTCGGTCTTTCCCGGCCCGGGGAAGTCGGTGTGCTTCTGATGCCAGAGGATGCCCAGGTGGGCGCCGATCAACGCCAGCAGGATCCCCGGCACCAGCAGGATGTGGACGACGTACAGCCGGGGTATGAAGCCCTCGCCCGGCCACTCGCCGTTGAAGACGAGGAAGGACGCCCAGGTTCCGACGACCGGGATCGACTGGGCGATGGACGCGGCGATCCGCAGCCCGGTGCCGGACAGCAGGTCGTCCGGAAGCGAGTAGCCGGCGAAACCCTCGAGGATCCCCAGGATGAACAGGCCGACGCCGATCAGCCAGTTGACCTCTCGGGGCTTGCGGAAGGCGCCGGTGAAGAACACCCGCATCAGGTGCACCACGATCGAGGCGACGAACAGCAGCGCGGCCCAGTGGTGGATCTGACGGAAGACCAGACCCGCGCGGATGTCGAAGCTGATGTCCAGGGTCGAGGCGTAGGCCCGGCTCATCTCGACGCCCTTGAGCGGCACGTACGAGCCGTCGTAGATGACCTCGGTGTTGCTGGGGTCGAAGAACAACGTGAGATAGATGCCGGTCAGGACCAGGATGACGAAGCTGTAGAGGGCGATTTCCCCGATCATGAAGGACCAGTGGTCGGGGAACACCTTGTTCAGGTTGCGCCGCAACCCGGCCTGCGTTCCGAACCGTTCGTCGATCGCCCGGTTGAGCGTGCGGACGGGACCCGGCCTCTTGACCAGGGGCGGTGGTGGGACGGTGGTCATGAGCGCTCCCAGAAGGCGGGACCGACGGGCTCGGTGTAGTCACCGTCTCGTGCGATGAAATATCCGTCCTCGTCGACCCCGAGCGCCAGCTGCGGCAGGGATCGGCTGGCCGGCCCGAAGATCGCTCGGCATCCGTCCAGAACGTCGAACACGGACTGGTGACAGGGGCACAGCAGGTGGTGGGTCTGCGTCTCGTAGAGGCTGACCGGGCAACCCGCATGGGTGCAGATCTTCGAATAGGCGACGTGACCGTCGTAGGCCCAGTTCTCCCGCCCCGGACGCGGCCGGTTCTCGTCCGGTCCGAGCCGGATGAGCACGGTGGCGCTGTCGGCCTTCTCGTGCATGGTCAGCTGGGGCTCGTAACGAACCGTGCCGTCGGCTTCGGTGACCGGAACCGCGGGGAACACCGTCTCGATGCCGCCGATGGCTATGTCGCCGATCTTGACGGGGGTGCCCTCTCCGGTGACCAGCCGGGCGCCCTTCACCCAGTGGGTGTGGTCGAGCTGCTTGCCCGGCTTGCGGTTGGTCAGGTTCAGCAGCGGCACCACCAGCAGGGCACCGAGCACCGTGCCCGCGCCGAGCAGGGTGCGGCGTACCAGTGGGCGGCGGGCCAGCCCGGTGTCGGCGTAGCCGAGAGCGACCGTCTCCTCGGTGGCGGCGATCTCCTCGTCCGCGGACCTGAAGGGGTGACGCTCCTGGACGGCCTCCTCATGCGGCATGAGCTGCTTCGCCCAGAGGATGACCCCGAAGCCGATACCGCCCATGGCCAGAGCGAGCGCGACGCCCATGAACGGCGTGTAGTACTCGGCATGCTTGTCACCGACGAAGTTGGTGACCACGAACCCGACCGTCCCGACGATCGAGACCACGAACCAGAACGCGACCAGCCGCTCGGCCCGGCGCTGCGCGCGGCGGTCGATCTCCGCGGCGTGAGCGGGGCTGACGTCCACGGCCCGCTCGTGCGGCTCGACCAGCAGGACCGTTGACTGCGCCCGGGTCGAGTCGGTCTGGTGCGGGGGTGTGCCAAGGCGCTCGGGACCGTCGTCGTGGCCCTGACGCAGCTCGGGTCCGCCGGCGCTGACGTCCGATCCGGGCGCCGGCTCCCCCGACGGCTTCACCGGCTGCTTGGCCCGGTCGAAGATGCTGCCGCCGGCGTCGCCGGGCGAGCCCGAGCCGGCGCTGTCGTCGTCCTGCTTGCTCATACCTTCTGCCTCGCTCCGATCCACAGGCACACCGCGAGCAGGCCGCCGATCCCGACCAGCCAGGCCAGCAGCCCTTCGGGGACCGGGCCGTACTTACCGAGGTCGTCGCCACCGGCGCTCGGGGCCTCGCTGACGTGACGCACGTACTTGGCGACCGCGACCGCGTCGGCCTCATCGAGCTGCCCCGGACCGAACAGGGGCATCGACTCCGGGCCGGTCCGCATCGCCTCGATGATCTGGGTCGGGGTGGCCTTACCCAGGTCGGGCGCGTACTTGCCATACGTCAACGGCGCGCCCGCGCCCACCGCCTGGTGGCACTGGGCGCAGTTCGCCCGGTACAGCTCCCCGCCGTGGGCGAGGTCGGCGTCGTCCCACTCGGTCTGCGTGATGACCGGCTTCTTCGGGCCGCCACCCAGGCTGTCGATGTAGGCGGCCAGCTGGTCGATCTGCGTCTGGCTGTAGATCGGGTCCTTGCGCTCGGCCTGCGCTCCCGGCGCCGCCAGCGGCATCCGTCCGGTGCTGACCTGGAAGTCCACCGCGGCCGAGCCGACTCCGATCAGGCTCGGAGCCTGGTTGCCTCCCTGGGCCTGCAGGCCGTGGCAGCTCGAGCAGCCCTGGAGGTAGAGGACTCGACCCTGCCGGACGGCCTCGTTGGCGTCTGCGGTGTCCTGAGCCGTCCCGCGCGGAGCGAACCCCGCCCACAACAGGCCGGTGGCCGCGAGCGCCACCAGCAGGACCACGGCGGAGGAACGCCGACGCCGGCGTACGGATGCGCGGGCAGCGCCCGTAGATGCAGTCATGTCGCTCACTGGAGGAGGTAGATGGTCGCGTACAGGCCGATCCAGACGACGTCGACGAAGTGCCAGTAGTACGACGTCACGATCGCGGACGTTGCCTTCTCGGGCGTGAACCTGCCGTAGGTCGACCGGGCAAGTACGATCACGAAGGCGACAAGCCCACCGATCACGTGCAGGCCGTGGAAGCCGGTCGTGAGGTAGTAGACGGAACCATAGGAGTGGGACGAGATCGAGAACTCGTTCTCGCGGAAGTACTCCCATGCCTGGCCGCCGACGAACACCAGACCCATGACCAGCGTGAGGACGTACCAGCGACGCAGGCCGTAGACGTCACCGCGTTCGGCGGCGAACACGCCGAGCTGGCAGGTCAGGCTGGACAGCACCAGGATCGTCGTGAAGACGAGCGCGAAACCGACGTGCAGGTGGACCGGGCCGATTTCGGACCCCGCGGGAACGCCGGTGAGCGGCGGCCAGTTGTCACTGTCGACCGATCGGATCGTGTAGTACATCGCGAACAGGGCCGCGAAGAACATCAGCTCCGATGACAGCCACACGATCGTTCCCACGGAAACCATCGAGGGACGGTTGGCCGTGGGGTGCGGCGGCGGAGCCTTCTCAAGGACGGGGGCGGAGGCCACGTCGGTCATTCTGGCACGCGATCCGTCCGGCGCCACCGTAGGTTCGACATTCGGTAGGACTACGAGCTGTCGAGGGTTCGGCCGAACCCCGATCCGAGTGAGGTGACAGGGCCTGTGACCAGTCCCGGCGCCCTTGCCGCGCAAAGCGCGGGAAGCGTGCTCGCATCGTCCGGGCAGGGACAACTCCCGCCGCCACCGACCGTCGGGCGGATGCTTCTGCACGTCTCGCCGGAACCCGGCCCGCTGCTGCTGGTCGCCCTCATGGCGGGGCTGTACCTGTTCGGCGTGAGCAGACTCACAGATCGCGGAGACGCCTGGAACCGGTGGCGGACGGCCTCCTGGTTGGCAGGTCTGCTGGTGGTCGCCTACGCGCTCGTCGGCGGGATCGCCGCGTACGACACCGCCCTGTTCAGCGCCCACGCCGTCCAGCACATGCTGCTCGGCACGGTCGCGCCCATCCCGCTCGCGCTGGGCGCCCCGGTGACGCTCGCGCTACGTGCCCTGCCGCTGCGCTCCCGCCGGCTCCTGGTGAAGGTGCTGCACAGTCGGGTGGCGCGGGTACTCACCTTTCCGCTGGTCGGCTTCGCCGTGTTCATCGTGAGCCTGTACGGGCTGTACTTCACCGGTCTTTACGAGGCGTCGATGCGGCACGCGGCGCTCCACATGTTCCTGCACGTGCACTTCCTGGCCGTCGGCTGCCTATTCTACTGGCCGATCATCGGGCTCGACCCCGTCCCGGGACGGCTGCCGTACTGGGGCCGGCTGATCCTGCTGTTCGTGACGTTCCCGCTGCACGCGTTGTGGGCGCTGGCGATGTTCACGACCAACAAGGTCTTCGCCGCGGACTGGTACTCCGCGCTCGGCCGGACCTGGGGGTCCAGCCTGCTCGGCGACCAGCAGACCGGCGCCGGACTGATGTGGGCCGCCGGTGAGCTGGTCGGCGCCATGGTGTTCGTCGCGTTGTTCGTCCAGTGGTCGCGGGCGGACGGCCGGGAGGCCGCCCGCGAGGACCGCCGGCTGGACCGGTTGCTGGGCTCCGCCACCGACCAGGTGCGCGGGGGCGTGCCCGACGCCACCGGCACGAAGCAGGAAGCGGACCGGGAAACAGAGCAGGAGCGCCAGCGCCAGCCCGGCCCGGAGGCCGAACTGGTCGCCCGGGAAGCGGCCTACAACGCCTGGCTTGCCCGGCTCGCGGCGAACGACGCACCCTCCCCGCAGCAGCCCGCGACCGTCCGTAACCGGGCTCGGGGCGCGGGCCAGGATCGATGAGCCGATTCCCCGCCGCCGGCGACCCCGCCCCAGCCGCGTGGCTAACCGCGTAGCGCGAGGTCCGCGATCAGGGACGTCCTGGTCGCACCGGTGATCGGTGTCGCCTCGTTGTACGCGGGATGGTCAACCACCAGCTCGACCGGTACGGCCGGGTCCCGGAAGGCATCCCTGGCAGCGTCGCTGAGAGTGAACCGCACCATGTGTACGGACACGGTCGGGCTCAACACGTCCGGATCCTCGTCAGGACCGGGGATCTCCTCGGCCGGCACCGGTATGCCGTCGACCTCCAGGCGGATGCTGCGCTGCACTCCGGCCAGTCGCTCCAGCTCCAAGCGCACGGTCTCCAGAACGTCGAGCTCGATGAACACGGTGGCGGTCAGCGTGTGGCTGGAGGGCAGCAGGCGGGCATAGATGTCGATCTCGTGAGCGATCTCCGAGGAGTTGCGCAATCGCTCGGTGTAAACCATCTCTTGCACCTGGTAGTGCAGGGTCTGCTCGTTCTCGAATTCGAACAGGAGCATGTCGCCGACCCGGATCCGGCGCTCCGCCCGGACGGGAAGGATGCGGGTGCGCGCACCCGGCCGTTGGGCGGAGTAAACCTCGGGGTCAGTGATGATGTCAGCGACATTGAGCGCCATCGTGGGACTCCCTGGCGATCCTCGGAGGCATACGGCGGTGCGCCGAACGTCATGCCAGCACCTATTAGATCATGAAGCGGTCATGAAGCCGTCCGCCGGGTACGGACCGACGACGTGTCACGGTTGGGGTGGACGCGACACATGCGTCCACCCCGGCCCAGTACTGCGTCACCTACAGACGGCCCCGCCCGGTCGTTACCGAACCGGTCAGGCCTGCTGCTCGGCCTTCTCGTCTGCGACAACCGTGTCCAGCGCCCGCTGGAAGCGCCCGGCGTGGGTCTTCTCGGCCCGCGCGAGGGTGGAGAACCAGTCGGCGATCTCCTCGAAGCCCTCCTCACGCGCGGTCTTGGCGAAGCCCGGGTACATCGCGGTGAACTCGTAGGTCTCCCCCGCCACGGCGCTGGCGAGGTTCTTGGCGGTGCTACCCACCGGCTCCCCGGTTGCCGGGTCGCCGACCTCGGCGAGGTAGTCCAGGTGACCGAAAGCGTGGCCGGTCTCACCCTCCGCGGTGTCGCGGAAGAGGGCGCTGGCGTCGGTCAGACCCTCGATGTCGGCTCGGCGGGCGAAGTACAGGTAGCGGCGATTCGCCTGGCTCTCACCGGCGAACGCCTCCTTGAGGTTCTCGTGCGTCTTCGTGCCGTCAAGCTGCGGCATGTGGTGCTCCATTCTTCGGGTGTGGTCACCCCTGGTCAGGGGCGACGTCCTTCAGGTGTGGTCGCCTCCGATGAGACGACTGCTTGGGTGGGCGGTTCGGAGGCGATGTGGAAAGTGTCGGGAGGGAGCACCGGCTGCACAGCGGCCGCCGGTATTCAGCTGCCCGTTCGACAGGACGGACACAGGCCACGGAACTGCAGGTCGTAACCTGTGATCGCAAAGCCGGTGCTGCGCGCGAGCTCGTCCACCATCTCCACCGGGCTTGGCAGGTCGATGTCCACAGCTTGTCCACAGCGGTCACAGACCAGATGGTCGTGACGCCTGGTGTTCCCGTCATACCGGGCGGCGGTACCGTTGCCGAGGCTCAGCTCGAGGGCGTGCCCGGCCTGGACGAGCAGTCCCAGAGACCGGTAGACGGTGGCGGCGCCGATACCCGGCGCAACTTGCCGGACGCGATCATACACTTCTGCCGCTGTTGGATGGTTGTGGGCGGCTCGGAGCACCTCCAGCACCGCGCGGCGCTGGGGGGTGAGGCGGAGATCCTGCTGACCGTCCATGTCACGTCCGATGTGGTTAGTACTTTCACCCGCCCTGGTCAACTACATGCGACCAGTCCGTTACGACTCGCATCCTTGAGAACGAGTCTCATTATCTACCAGGAGATGCCGATCTCGCAAACTCTCCGGGCCCGACCCGGTGGACCACCCGATGACACATCGGCATCACCCCGATATCTCGACGGCACAGTACCGGGAGACCGGACGGACCGGCCGCGGACCGCACCTGCCAGCGCAAGCTGTCGGCACGATCGGATACCCTGCGGGCGGGTTCACCATGGGCACTCACCGGTCCGGTAGCGGTGCGTGGTTCGCTGATGCTCCCCTCGGGCGCCATCCTTCCAACGGCCACTTCGAGTGAAAGGCTTGCGGTCGCATGAGTACCGTTCTGGTGTATGCGGACAAGCCCGACGTCCGGGCGCGGGTGAAGCTCGCCGTCGGCCCGCTTCCCGACCGCGAGCTCGGCCTCCTGGAGTTCCTGGACGTGGCGGACGGTCCGTCCGTGGTCGATGCGGTCGACCACGGGGAAGCCGACATCTGCATCCTGGACGCCGAGGCCGCCCCCAGCGGTGGCATGGGCCTGTCCCGGCAGATCAAGAACGAGATCCCCGACTGCCCGCCCACGGTCCTCCTCATAGCACGCCGGGATGACCGCTGGCTTGCGAGCTGGTCGCTGGCGGACGCGGTGGTCACCCATCCGGTCGACCCCGCCGAACTCGCCGAGGTCGTTGTCGCGCTGCTGCGCCGACGTCGCGCGCTCGTGCCTCGGGCACAATCCTCCCAGTAATGAGTCCTCCCGGTAGTGACCCGGGACCTGGACCTCCAGGCCGGGAGCACCAGCCCCTGACCACAACCCGCCCGGTATACCGGAACCCGCACGGGGCGGATCCGAGGACCGCGGGAACAACCGGGTGAGATGACGACAACGGGGATGACAGGGATGACGGCCACACGGACAGGTGCGGACAGTGACCAGCGGGCCGTGCCCGAGCCCCTCGGCCGCACGAGCTGGGCCGAGCTTCTCACGGTGCTCCTGCGAGGGGACTCACTCGGCGCCGAGGACACCGTGTGGGCGATGAAGCAGGTCATGTCCGGCGAGGCATCGCCGGCCCAGATCGCCGGCTTCGCGGTGGCTCTGCGGGCCAAGGGCGAGACCCCCGAGGAAGTCGGCGGCCTGGTCCGGACGATGCTCGACTACGGCGCGCCGCTGGAGGTCTCCGACGACGTTCGTGAGCGCGCGGTGGACACCTGTGGCACTGGAGGGGACCAGTCGCATTCGGTGAACGTGTCGACCATGGCGGCCCTCGTCGTCGCCGGATCCGGTGTCCCCGTGATCAAACATGGGAACCGGGCCGCATCGTCGCTGTGCGGAACAGCCGACCTGCTGGAGGAACTCGGCGTCGTCATCGACCTGCCACCGGCCGCTGTCAGCACCTGCCTGACCCAGGCCGGGGCGGCCTTCTGCTTCGCGCCGATCTTCCATCCGGCCATGCGGCATGCGGCCAGGACACGCAGCGAGCTCGGCGTGCCCACCTTCTTCAACATCCTCGGGCCGCTGACCAACCCGGGGCGCCCCGCCTCCCAGGCCCTCGGGGTCGCCGACCCGCGTCTGACCCCGGTCGTCGCGGGTGTGCTCGCCGCGCGCGGAACCCGGGGGCTGGTGTTCCGGGGCGACGACGGCCTTGACGAGCTCACGCCGACGACCACGTCGACGGTGTGGATCGTCGCCGACGGCGCGGTCCGGCAGGAGACCTTCGACCCGCGAACGGTCGGCATCCACCCCGGCGACCCGGCACAGCTGCACGGCGGTGACGCCGTCCACAACGCCGAGGTGACCCGCGCGTTGCTGGCCGGACGTCCCGGGCTGGTGCGCGACGCCGTCCTGCTCGCCGCCGCGGCCGCTCTGGTCGCCTCAACCGGGCCGACCGCCGCTCCGGTGAGCGAACAGATACAGCGCCAGCTCGCCCGAGCCGCATGGTCGCTGGATTCCGGCGCGGCCGAAGCCGCGCTGCGGCGGTGGGTCAAGGTGAGTCAGGCTGCCGCCGTGCCCACCGGGGTCTGACGTCCGGACCGGTACTGGTTTAACCGGACCAGTAGTACCCGGTTGCCAGTATCCGGTTGTCAGTCCGTGTACGGGCGGCCAGAACAGCCAGAGGAGAGGGCAGGACGGCTTGCCTTCTTCCCGGGCCCGGCCCGGGAGTTCCCGTCCGGGCCAAGCGGTTGCTTATCCGGATGGGCGGGGGAATGCGCGGGGTAGGTACCAGCCGCGTGCGGCAGATCAGTCCTCGGGGATAGGCGGGTGCCACAGGTTCTCGAACAGCAGGCACACGACGAAGAACAACGTCATGAGCCCGCCTATGAGAACGAGCCAGACCCCGAAGATGATGCCGAAGACGATCAGGCTTGCACTGATGGCGATGAAGAACGGGTAATAGCTGCCCGGCGTGAAGTGCCCGAGTTCCCCGGCTCCGTCGGCGACCTCGGCGTCGGGAAGGTCCTGCGGTCGCGCCCCGATCCGGCGGGCGGTGAACAGCAGATACCCGCCGACCAGAAGGCCGAGACCGCCGCACAGCGCCAGCGCGACGGTACCGGTCGGATCCTGCGACGTGAACCAGTAGACCACGTCGACCACCGCGCAGAAAATCGTGAACACGAGGAAGACTACGCCCTCGATCTTCATGGCTACTGCTCCTCCCTGGACTCTCTCCGGGCCCCCGGCGACGCATAAGGATCCATAAGGATCACTGCGTCGCCTTCGGCCGCTGTGTCTCCCGTGGCCTCCGGCGGCGCACAAAGATGATTGCGTCGCCTTCGGCCGGGCTCCTTCCGGCCTTCGGCCGGCTATCTGATTTCGGGTGTGGCGTGGTAGTCGACTCTGCCCGCCGCCTGCGGATAATGCAGGTCGAAGGCTGGCCGTTCCGACCGGATACGCGGCAGCGAGCGGAAGTTGTGGCGGGGCGGCGGGCAGGAGGTCGCCCATTCCAGGGAGTTTCCATAACCCCACGGGTCGTCCACGACCGCGAGCTCGCCCTTCTTGTACGAACGCCAGGCGTTGTACATGAACGGCAGCGTCGACGTGGCCAGCAGGAGGGCACCGGCCGTGGAGATCGTGTTGTAGGTGGTGAAACCGTCGGTGGCCGAGTAGTCGGCGACCCGCCGCGGCATGCCCTTCACACCGAGCCAGTGCTGGATCAGGAAGGTCAGGTGGAAGCCGAAGAACAGCGTCCAGAAGTGAATTTTGCCGAGTTTTTCGTCAAGCAGGCGTCCGGTGACCTTCGGGAACCAGAAGTAGATCCCGGCGTACGCGGCGAAGACGACCGAGCCGAAAACAACGTAGTGGAAGTGCGCGACCACGAAGTAACTGTCGCTGACATGGAAGTCGATCGGCGGGCTGGCCAGGAGCACGCCGGTCAGACCACCGAAGAGGAACGTCACGAGGAAGCCCAGTGCGAACAGCATCGGCGTCTCGAACGTGACCTGTCCCCGCCACATGGTGCCGATCCAGTTAAAGTACTTCATGCCGGTCGGCACCGCGATCAGGAAGGACAGGAAGGCGAAGAAGGGCAGCAGCACGGCCCCGGTGGCGAACATGTGGTGCGCCCACACCGCCACCGACAGCGCGCCGATGCCGATCGTCGCGAAAACCAGCCCCTTGTACCCGAACAGCGGTTTACGGGAGAAGACCGGCAGGACCTCGCTGATGATGCCGAAGAACGGCAGGGCGATGATGTAGACCTCGGGATGGCCGAAGAACCAGAACAGGTGCTGCCACAGGATCGCCCCACCGCTGGCCGCGTCGAACACATGCGCGCCCAGC
>NZ_CAAAFT010000376.1:12562-13493 GCF_900634765.1 Candidatus Protofrankia californiensis
CGGGATGGCCGAAGAACCAGAACAGGTGCTGCCACAGGATCGCCCCACCGCTGGCCGCGTCGAACACATGCGCGCCCAGCCGGCGGTCCGCTTCGAGAGCCAGTAGCGCGCCGGTGAGGACCGGGAAGGCGACCAGCACCAGGATCGAGGTGATCAGGAAGTTCCAGCAGAAGATGGGCAGCCGGAACATCGTCATTCCCGGCGCCCGCAGGCAGAGAATGGTCGTGATCATATTGACCGCGCCGAGGATCGTGCCGAGACCCGACACCACCAGGCCGAGAATCCACAGGTCGGCGCCGGACCCCGGCGAATAGACCGAGTTGTTCAACGGCGCATAGGCGAACCAGCCGAAGTCCGCCGCGCCGTTCGGGGTCAGGAACCCCGCGACGACCGTCAGACTTCCGAACAGGAAGAACCAGTAGGACATCGCGTTGAGCCGGGGGAACGCCACGTCCGGCGAGCCGATCTGCAGCGGCACCAGGAAGTTCGCGAACGCGAACGCCATCGGTGTGGCGAACATCAGCAGCATCAGCGTGCCGTGCATCGTGAACAGCTGGTTGAACTGCTCGTTCGACAGGTACTGCAGACCGGGCCGGGCGAGCTCGATCCGCATCAGCTCGGCCATGATCCCGGCGAAGAGGAAGAACCCGAAGGCGGTGACGCCGTACATCACGGCGATGTCCTTGTGGGACGTCGTCCGCAGGTAGCCGAGCAGGTTGGTCCGCGGCTTGGCGTGGAGATCCTCGACGTGGCCGGCCGGCGGCTCATGCACCAGTGTCACTGTCCGCTCCCGGGAGTGTTCGTTCCGGCGGATGTCTGCGTGGTCGCCCCGGCCGCGGTCACCGTGGCCGGGCGGGTCCGTTCGGCGATGAACCGGTCGTACTCGTCACCCGGGACCACCTTGACGGAGAAGTTCATCCGGTCATGGTCG
>NZ_CAAAFT010000376.1:13679-15900 GCF_900634765.1 Candidatus Protofrankia californiensis
CACCTTGACGGAGAAGTTCATCCGGTCATGGTCGACCCCACACAGCTCCGCGCAGCGACCCACGAAGGTGCCGGTCTTGGTGATCGTGAGCTGGAACTGGTTGACCCGGCCGGGGACCACATCCCGCTTGAACAGGAAGTCGGGTACCCAGAAGGAGTGGATCACGTCCGGCGAGGTTTCCACGAAGCGGATCGTCCGGCCCTGCGGGAGCACCAGGACGGCCGGCTCTCCGGGCCTGCCGGTGACCTCTATCGGGATCGTGCCGTTCTGGCCCGTGTCGAGATAGCGGAACTGCCAGTTCCAGCGGAAACCGATCACGTTGATAGTGACGTCCGGATCGGGCGGAAGCTTGTTGACCTCGATCTCGTCCCGGGCCGTGTAGTAGAACAGCCCCGCCACGATGACCAGGGGCACGACGGTGTAGAGGATCTCGACCGGCAGGTTGTACCGGACCTGCCGCGGCAGCTCGTCCGACCTCTTCCGGAACACGATGATCGCGTAGAAGATCAGACCCCAGGTGAACACACCCACGGCGAGCGCCGCGATCGAGGAGCCCTGCCACAGGTTCAGGATGCGTGGAGTCTGATCCGTCACCCCGTCGGGGAATCCGAAGTTGGGAACATCACATCCGGTCACGGTCATGACGAGCAGTGCGAAGCCGGCCGCCAGGCCCAGGCCGCGCCGCCGCGAACGGGAGCCAGCAGCGGGGCGATCAGCACCTCTCGCGCGGTTCGCGCTTCCCGCCCAGGCAGCGTCGGAGGCAGTCGCTTCCTCGACATCGGCGGGCAACGGCCGAGATCGGCCGAAGGATCGAGTCACCAGGTCCTGCCTCCCACGAATGCGCCGATCCGAGCGAACCAACCCGGTCGGCACAGGGCTCTTCGACAAGCTGTAGATGCTGCGGCAGGAGCGTATCCCAGCTACCCGTCCGGCATCACGCCAGAGCCCCATGAGGTGAGCCGTCCTGCCCGCGGAAGGCACGCCGGACAAGCCCCCGTCACCGCGAACGGCAAGCCTTCGTCACCGCGGACGGCCCGGCGAGGTACCCCTGTGACAGGCCGAATCGACTCCTCGACCGGTCGGGGCACCGCATCACAGCGAGACCGCCCTGTGGCCGGGTAGGCCGAGATGGAGGCGTCACAGGCCGCCTCAAACATAGGTTTCTGGAGCCTGGGTGGGAGCCCGCCCCACAGTGAACCTCGTGACCGTGGTGACGGGATCGCAGTCGGCCTGACGTTCCTGTTCAGATTCCGGGACGGCGTGCGGCACGAGGTCGCAGGAGGCCAACAGACTCATGCGGTGAGGGATTGGAGGCGTCCCGCGGTGCAGCCCGGGCTGGTGTGTGTCCGTGGCCCGTCCGCGCTTTCCCGGTCGGCTTGTCGGTCAGTGTGAGCGGTATGCGTCGGACCGGTGCTCGACGGCGGTGACGGTCACGATCCGGTTCTTCTCGTCGATCTCGTACAGCACCCGGTAGCTGCCGCGCCGGGCGGACCAGGTGCCCTCGTACGGCGGGAGGAGGCGTTTGCCGAGCCGGTGAGGGTTTTCCAGGAGCGTGGTCGTGATGAACTCATGGACGGCTGTCGCGATCTTCTCGGGCAACCGGCCGGCGAGAGCGTGTGCCGCGGGACCGGTGATCCGAAGGTCGAATGGCTCGCCGACCTCGCTCACGTGGCGACTCACGTCGCGCGAGGCCGCTTTGCGCCCCGAGCCCGTTTCGCCATGAACGCGGCGAGGTCCTCGGCATCGAGCACGTCGCCGGCCTCGACCGCATTGCGGGACTCCGCAAGCTGCCGCATCGTCTCCCGGCTCGCCAGCACCTCCAGCGTCTCCTCCAACGCGGCCAGATCGTCGGGGGAGACGAGGACCGCCACGACATGGCCGTGGCGGGTGATCTCCACGCGCTCGTGCGTCCGCTGGACCTCGTCGATGAGCTCTGAGAGGTGGTTACGCGCATCGGTGAACGGCATGACGGCCATGGCACCGAGCGTACTCCGAAGTGGCGTGAAGTGAAGGCAGATTGACGGCTGGATCATAACAGAACGCCAGGCAGGTCTACTCGCCGACGGTGGGACTTCCCCGGGACCGCGACGGACGCCTACGGTTCCGTCGCGAGGACATCCGGAAGATCCGCAAAGCGTGCCTTGGCGTCACGACTGAAGATGATCTGTCCGGTCTCAGCCGCATGGGCCGCATGGGCCGCATGGGCCGCGATGATCAGATC
>NZ_CAAAFT010000376.1:15925-16578 GCF_900634765.1 Candidatus Protofrankia californiensis
GGTCTCAGCCGCATGGGCCGCATGGGCCGCATGGGCCGCGATGATCAGATCGTGGGCGCCGTGACGCCGTCCGATCCGGCGCGAGGCCGCGATGAGTCGACAGGCGACGAACAACCGATCAATCTGACGGCGGTGTGGAAGATACCGACGGCAACGGGCTCGGGCAGTTCGAGTCAGCCTTCACCCGGCGGAATCCGATCAGTCGGCCCGGACCCCGACCACCCTCGAACCCACCCCGCTTCACAGCGATGCAGTCGCCGAGACGGAGGGACTGGAGTACGGAGGATGCAGCAGGGAAGCATTCACCGCCCGCGGCGAGCCGGCCGACACACACTCGATCCGGCATAACAGAGGTAACCACACCGAAGAAATCACCATCCGGTCCGCAGGAGGACGACATCATCACCCCGAGAAAAACAGCAAAAAACGCGCCCGGTATCCAGCCGCCGGCTCTTTGAAGGCCAGTCTCCACATCACTTCCCATCGATTCAGTGTCCAGCTGGCCGATCGGAAGAGTTCGAAGATGGACAGGCTGCTCCTTGTGTCAGCAAAAGCTGCTCCTTGTGTAGGGGTGAACAGGGAGCCCTGCCCGGACGCTGTTCAGCGGATCGGACCGGTCGCGCACTGAAGGGCGGTAAACGCACCGCCGTGCA
>NZ_CAAAFT010000376.1:16967-17833 GCF_900634765.1 Candidatus Protofrankia californiensis
AGGGCCAGTAGCTCCCGCCCGGACACGGACCCACGCAGCTCGTCGTGCAAGTCGGGTTCAGCCGCGCGAAAGGCTGCCATGGCGGCACGAGCCTCCGGGGAGATCTGCGCCCTGGTCAGGGTGCCCGCGTCGATAGGTCCTGGCGATGACGGCGCCGGCGCCGAGCAGGTCGTCGACAGCCGGGCGCAGCGGACCGGCGTGTGGGATTCCCGCCGGGATGCCAGCGAGGTCGGTCGGGGACAGCGACCACGGGGTGGCCGGATCCTCGCGCAGGCCGGCGAGAACCGCCCCCTGCTCCACGGCGAACCGCTGGGCGCTGGCGTCGCGCCACCGAAAGGGCAACACGTGGGCACCTCGGGCCGTCGCGACGGCCACCGCTGTGGTGAAACGCAGAACGTCGACAATGACGATGACATCGCTTGCCCGTGCCAGAACGGCCAGATCTTCCCCACCCCAACCGAAGCGGACGGAGAAGGGACGCTGCTCAGCGACATGCATTACGCAAATGTAACCGCCGAGGGGTAAATGTAACTCGACCGGTTACATTCGGGTGCGACGGACATGAGTCAACCGATCGCCGGGCGGCGACGCGACTGCAGCAACACAACTGACGTGGATGTCCAGTCGGCTGCCGGCGGACTGCCGGCCTCATATCTCTACCGGTCTGGTTGGAAAGTCGTTACCGTCATAGTGCCGGTGAACCGACAGGAGAAGGCTGATGACCCAGACCAGCACGACGCAGGTGACGGTACAGGGACTGCTCGACACGCTACAGGCCACCCGGGACGTGGAATGGACGGCCGACCAGCTCCGGGCCTCGGCCACCCTTCGCCGGTCCCTGGAGGCCGAGGCCGACCGTGCGCGCT
>NZ_CAAAFT010000377.1:0-2903 GCF_900634765.1 Candidatus Protofrankia californiensis
AGAGGTAGCCGTTGAGCAGCGCGTCGCATTCGGCCTTGAGGACCTCGGGGATGACTTCGACGAAGTGGTTGAGCCGCGGGTCGCGCACGACATCCCATCGGGAGCAGACGGCGCCGTTGTGCTCGTCCCACGAGCCGATGACCAGGCGGGACACCCGGGCGAGGACGACGGCGCCGGCGGCCATCAGGCCGGGCTCGAGCGTGGTCACGAGGGTGCAGGCGTCGAGTTTCCATGTTCCGAGCGCGCGTCCGGCCTGCCGGAGCACGGTGATCTCCGCATGGGCGGTCGGGTCGGCCGTGCGCTGCCGGTCATGGTACGCGGCGGCGATCTCCCGCCCGTCCGGACCGTAGATCACCGCTCCGACGGGAGGATCACCAGCCCCCGGGTCCGGCAGTACCCGCGCCATCTCCAGTGCGCGGCGCATCCATGGTTCGTACTTCGCGGTCGGCCTCAGCCGCACCGGACCTGGCTGCACAGGACCTGATTGTCCCGCGCCGGGCCGCTCGCTCCCGGCCGACCTGCTCCCGTGCGCTGGTTGTATGCCCGGTCGGCGGCCTTCTTCCCGGTGAACGCCAGAACCCCCAGGCGGTGGAGCAGCTGGCACGCGAGGTGCCCTGCATGGCGAACACCCCGGGTGGCGGCGCTCTCATCCTCGGCGTGGATGACACCGGCCGGGTTCCCGGCACCGAACTGGACATCGAATGGCTCCGCCACAGGATCTTCGAACGTATCGATGTCGCTCCGGCCGTCGAGCACAGACATCTGAGAGGCGAACGGGTTCTCGTCCTGTATGTGGCCGAGACCCGTGAACCGGTCGAGGATCCCGACCACAAGATCCGATGGCGAGTCGGCGATCATTGTGTTCCGGTGGACCGTTCCGAGTGGTGGCTACGTCGGCAGGAGCGGGCCGGGCTGGATGTGATGGCCGCGGTGACCGGCCGGACGATCGCGGATGTCGCCCTCGGCGCTCTGCTCGTGGCCCATCGCTATCTCGTCAGGAGCAACGACGGCGAAACAGCCGATGTGCCGGACGCCGAACTGCTGCGACGGCTCGGCGTCCTGCGCCCGGACGGCGCCCTCACCCAGGCAGGCGTGCTGCTCTTCTGCCCGGCGTCGCGGACGCTCATCGAACTGAGCCGGTTCGACGTACCCGGCGGTGATGTTCTCAATCCGCCGAATGACCTGGCAGGCATGGCCCTCATCGAACAGCTCGCCGCGGTCGAAAGCGATCTTCGTGCGTTCAACAGCGCGACCACCGTCCGTCGAGGCTTCGCCGAGATCCCCATGCGGCGGATCCCATCGCGTTCCGTCCGTGAGGCCCTGCTCAACGCGCTCGTGCACCGGGACTGGATGCGTCCGGAGCCGGTCGTCGTCACCTGGTTCGACCATGACAATGTTCTTGAGGTGGACAGCCCCGGCGGATTTGCCGGCGGGATCACTCAGGACACCGTCCTTTCCCGCAGGTATGCCCGCTATCCGGCACTGTCGGATCTCTTCCGCGCGCTGCGGCTGGTGGAAAAGCAGGGTGTCGGTGTGGACCGCATGTACCGGGAAATGATCTCGCTCGGCCACCGGCCGCCACGGATCACCGAGATGGCGGGTCCGGACGTACGGACCCGGCTGACCGGTGGTGCGCCGGTCCTGCCGGTCATGTCCCTGATGGAGTCGGTCCAACCGGCTGCACGCCGACGCGACGTGCGGATCGCCGTGGTCCTCTACGAACTGCTGCACCGGCCTTTCCTCACCGTCGAGGATGCAGCGCGCGCTCTCCAGACCGACCCGGACGACGCGCGGGAGGCACTTGAGATCGCCCGTACCGCCCGGATGGACGGCGATGTACTCATCGAACGGTACAAGGATGTCTGGATGCTGTCCGCCGCCGTCTTCCGCCGTCTGGAGGACGATCCGGACACGACCGGGGAACTGGCCGGTCGCGGACTGCTGACGTACCGCCGGCCCAACCAGACCAACGGCCGGGACGTCGTCGGAGCCTGGCTCACCGCCCATGAACGCATCACCAGCGGCGACTACGCAACCCTGACTGGCCTCACCCAGACCGGGGCGAACCGCGCACTCGACCGGCTCGTCCCGGAACTGCTCATCCGCGGCTCCACCGGATGCAACGCCCACTACATCGCGGCCCACTACGTCGCGGCCCCCTACACCGCGGCGCGAACACGTCCGCAATAAACGCAGGACACGCCCGCCCGTGCGGGCAGGGACCGGATACGCAAGTCCTGCGCGGATGACTGTAGCGATCCCCGCAGGCCGGTGTCATTGCGTTGCACGCAACCCTCGGCTACGGTCTAGTCGTGGCACTGAAGAGTGCATTTGTCGCCCGAAGGTACCTTGACTTCTCGCGTCTTGCGAGTTCTCTCTGTTGTTGACGGGGTGTCAGCCGGTCACACGCCGTCCAAGGCCACTAAACGATCGCTTTTCGGCTTCCCCGCCCACCGTTCGCGGTACAGCAGCCGCGTGGCGGCTCAAGGATTCGGCCGTCTGACCGGTCCCGCGGGAGGTGTTCTCCCGCGGCACACCGCTTGGCGTGGCGACCGTGAAGACATCGTTCGACCAGCTGCTCGGCCCGGTGAAGGCGTTCTCGGCCCTGTCCCCGCATCCGAGGCGGTCCGGCCGGTGCGGTGGTTCTGGCGGTATGGCGGTGTCAGGCCCAGATACAGATGTTTTCCATTCCGAGCGGCCGTTCTCCGATTTTCCGCACCTGGCGTCCGCTGATCCGGGCCGTCGGCGGGAAAGGCCCGTCATGAATGTGTTCCGGTGGTGTGACGCCCCCTCGTGCAGTCACCTGCGCGGCCACCGTCCCGCCACCTCGTGAACACCGGGCAGACCGAACAGAGACAGACCAACCCGAACAAAAGAACAGAAGGGGACGACCAGCTGATGCC
>NZ_CAAAFT010000378.1:0-5382 GCF_900634765.1 Candidatus Protofrankia californiensis
TCCAGCCGGTGGCCGCGGTCGCTGATCTGCTGCGCGCGGCAGGCGTCCCGCTGCACGTGGACGCGGCCATGTCGCTCGGCCGGATACCGGTGGACGTCACGGCGCTGGGTGCTGACCTGCTCAGTGCCAGCGCACACAAGTTCGGCGGACCGGCGGGCGTGGGCATCCTGGTAGTGCGGACGGGTCGCCGGTGGGTCAACCCGCTGCCCGCGGATGAACGCGAGGGCGGTCGGGTCGCCGGTTTCCCCAACGTCGCGGGAATCGTCGCGACGGCCGCGGCCCTGCACGCCCGGACCGCCGAGATCACCGCCGAGGCACCACGCCTCGCCGGCTATGTGGACCGGCTGCGGACCCGGCTGCCCCGGCTGGTGCCCGACGTCGAGGTGCTCGGTGACCCCGACCCGGCCGGACGGCTGCCGCACCTACTCACGTTCTCCTGCCTCTATGTCGACGGCGAGTCGCTGCTGCACGAGTTGGACCGGGCTGGCATCGCGGTCAGCAGCGGCTCCAGCTGCACCTCCGACACGCTCACCCCGAGCCATGTGCTCGCCGCGATGGGTGCGTTGACGCAGGGGAACATCCGGGTGTCGTTCGGCCGGGAGTCCGACACCGCGGACGTGGACGCCCTGCTGACGGTCCTGCCGGACGCGGTCGCCCGCATCCGTGAACGGGCCGGGGTCGCCGGACTGTGACAAACCACATGACAGACAGACAGCACGGCAAACGACATGACAGGCAACACGACGGACGACATGCCAGGCGGCACGACAAACTGTACGACGGATGCCATGACGAGCAGCGACATGAGAACCGACGACACGGCCGGCGGCAGCGACCGCGATACCCGGTGGGACGCGGCGAAGTTCATCGTGGACGCGCGTGGACGGCGATGCCCGCTACCGATCATCGAACTTGCTCGCCGCATCGGCGAGATCGACCTCGGCGCCACCCTGGCTCTGTGGGCGGACGACCCGGCCGCAGACTTGGACGTGCCCGCCTGGTGTCGCATGCGCTCTCAGGAGCTGGTCATGACCCGGGCGCTGCCCATGGGTGGGACGGCCTACCTCGTCCGCCGTCTCACCTGACCGAAGGCGTCCGACCAGTCACGTCCCGCCAAGCAGCATGTCCGGCCAGTCACATCCGGCCGAGCGCGTCCGACCGGCCGCCGGCCCGATGCCGGTTCCCGCCCGAGCGTTCACCGGCCAACCCGACCCGGGTCAACCCGTGGGCAGGTGTCAACCGGTCGGCAGGTGCGGTGCGATCTGCGCGACGGCGTCCGCTCCGTAGGTCTCCGACAACCGCTTGACCAGCTCGTCGTTCGGGGTGGTCTCGTACTCCTGGGTCCCGACGGTCTCCAGCGCCAGCGTGGCGAGCAGGCAGCCGAGCTGCGCGCTGCGCTCCAGCGACAGCTCCCACGCGCGCCCCGCGAAGAAACCCGCGCGGAAGGCATCCCCGACGCCGGTCGGATCCGGTGTGACCCGGGCGGGCACGACCGGCACGCGGATCGGCGCCTCCCCCGCGACCTCGATGGCGACACCGTCCGCGCCGTGCGTCGTGATCCGTGCGCCCACCCGCTGGAGTACCTGCGCGTCCGACCACCCGGTCTTGCTCTCCAGCAGACCCTTTTCGTAGTCGTTGCACAGCAGCCAGGCCGCGCCGTCCACCAGCCGGCGAATCTGCGGCCCATCCATCCAGGCGAGTTGCTGTGAGGGATCCGCGGCAAAGGGAATCGACCGTTCCCGGCACTCGTCGGTGTGGCGAAGCATCGCGTCAGGGTCGTTCGGGCTGACCACCACCAGGTCCAGGCCGCCCAGGCGCTCGGCAATCGGGCGCAGCTCGATCAGCCGGGCGTCGCTCATCGCGCCGGGGTAAAAGGACGCAATCTGACAGAGGTCATCGTCAGTGGTACATACGAAACGGGCGGTGTGAGCAATTTCGCTCACATATACCGAGTCCGTGTCAACTCCGTTGCGGTCGAGCCAGGACCGGTAATCGGCGAAATCCTCGCCCACCGCTCCGACGAGGACGGGACGCAGACCCAGCCGCCCAAGCCCGTAACAGATGTTGGCGGCCGCTCCCCCACGCCGAATGACCAGGTCGTCAACGAGGAACGACAGGGAAATCCGGTCCAGCTGGTCGGCGAGCAGTTGCTCGGCGAACCGCCCTGGAAAGCGCATAAGGTGATCGGTCGCGATGGAACCCGTAACGGCTATACGCACGATGCGTGATTCTACCTGGCCATCGTCCGAAACTGCCGCATCTGCACGGCGGCGCCCGTCCGGCCCGCGTCCCTACAGTCCTACAGTCGCTCCTGGCCAGACCACGGGCACACGGGCACACGGGCAACACGGGCACGAACCAGCCGTCCGCGCAGGAATACAGGCAGACAGAACACAGGACACGCGGGATACATAGACCTGACAGACGTCCGGTCCGACCGGTCGTCCCAGCCGGACCGGACGTCACAACCAACGCCACGCCGAACGGACGCCGTCAGCCGGTGTGGCCTTGGGTACCTGCCGCTACCCGCACCGCGGCACCACGATCAGTGGAACGCCGCAAACGATCGGCGGAACGCCACGAATCAGTGGAAGGAGTCGCCACAGGCGCAGGAACCCGCCGCGTTCGGGTTGTCGATGGTGAAGCCCTGCTTCTCGATCGTGTCAACGAAGTCGATCGTCGCCCCGCCGAGGTACGGGCTGCTCATCCGGTCGACCGCGACCTTGACGCCGGAGAAGTCGAGGAGGACGTCGCCGTCGAGCTGCCGCTCGTCGAAGAAGAGCTGGTAGCGCATGCCGGAGCAGCCGCCGGGCTGTACGGCGATCCGAAGCTGGAGATCGTCACGCCCCTCCTGCTCGAGCAGGTTCTTCACCTTGTTCGCGGCCACGTCGGTCAGGATGACGGTGCTCGGACGAGTCGCTGCGTCCACGTCGGTCGCCGTATCGGTCGTCGTGTCCTGGACTGTCATGGAGGCTGCTCCCTAGTGAGTATTCCCTGGGGCGTGGGGAGTCGCGACAGCAACCACGGTCGCTCCTCCTTCGGCCGGTCAGTTACGTGTGCAGGGATGCCCGGTATTCGTCTACTCGCAATACGTGTGCATCACTGTAGGCAACAACATGGGATGCCCGCGACGCCACCCTTCATGCAAGGTCGCCGTTCGTACCACCGCGACAGCAGCCGTCACCCGCAAGCCGTCACACGCACCTACGTGGAACACCGCCCGCCGCGATTGCCTTCCCATCGTACGCAGGACGTCCCCGGACGACCAAGCACACGGCACGCAGCTGTGATCGCGAACTCGTCCCAGGCAGTGCGGCACAAGGTCCCGGCAAGTGCGGACACAAGGCCGTATCGCGAGTTAGAGTCTTACCGACCATACGTCCCCATGCGTGCGGCCAGACCGCGCAGACAGCCGGTCGACCGACCGGAGGAGCGAGCATGACGATCCATCCCGCGCTCGAACGCGTCGGCGTCACATCGCCGGGAACACCTCCGGTCACGCCACGCCCACGGCCCCTGACCGGGCCGCTGGAACTGCTGCTGCTGGGACGCGGCTCGGATCCGGACAGCGAGCGCGGGGTCGACTGCCCCGGCGCGCTGCCACCAGCGTCCGACCCGACGCTCGTCGAGCGGGCCAAAGCGGCCAGGGAGACGCTCGGTGACTCCGTCTTCATACTCGGTCACCACTACCAGCGGGACGAGGTCATCGCCTTCGCCGACGTGACCGGTGACTCGTTCAAACTCGCCCAGCAGGCCGCCGCCCGGCCCGAGGCCGGGCACATCGTCTTCTGCGGCGTGCACTTCATGGCCGAAAGCGCCGACATCCTCACCGGCGACCATCAGCAGGTGATCCTCCCCGATCTTGCCGCGGGCTGCTCCATGGCCGACATGGCCGCGGCCGAACAGGTCGAGCAGGCCTGGGAGACGCTCGCGGACGCGGGCCTCGCCGAGGGCACCGTCCCGGTGAGCTACATGAACTCCTCGGCCGCCATCAAGGCATTCACCGGGCGGCACAACGGCACGATCTGCACGTCCTCCAACGCCCGCAGGGCGCTGGAGTGGGCGTTCGGGCCGCAGCGCCGCGGCGAACGGGTGCTGTTCCTGCCCGACCAGCATCTGGGACGCAACACGGCCGTGCTGGAGATGGGGATGTCACTGGACGACTGCGTCGTCTACAACCCGCACCGGCCCGGCGGCGGTCTCACCCAGGAACAGCTGCGGAACGCCCGGATGATCCTGTGGCGGGGACACTGCTCGGTGCACGGCCGGTTCAGCCGCGCCTGCGTCGACGACGTCCGCGCCCGGATACCCGGCGTCACCGTGCTGGTGCATCCCGAGTGCCAGCACGAGGTCGTGACCGCCGCGGACCTGGTCGGCTCGACGGAATACATCATCAAGGCGGTGGACGAGGCCCCGCCCGGCTCCACGTTTGCCGTCGGCACCGAACTGAACCTGGTACAAAGACTGGCCAACCGGCACCCCGACAAGACCATCGTCTTCCTGGACCGTACGGTGTGCTACTGCTCCACCATGAACCGTGTTGATCTACCCCACCTCGTGTGGGCTCTTGAGTCCCTTGTCCGCGGCGAGACGGTCAACCGCATCACGGTCGACCCCGACGTCGCGGCGTACGCCCGGAAGGCCCTTGACCAGATGCTGGCGTTGCCCTGATGGCACTGTTGAAGCGACACACGCCCGCCCGTAACGATCCCGCGGACGCACCGGTGGTCCCGGCCGAGCCTGCTCCCGCCGCCGATCGCAGGAACGGCTCGGGTACCCCGACCGGGTCGGGAAACGGATCGGGAAAGGGGCGTCCCACCCCGAAGCGCAGTGAGGCGCGGGCGGCGCGCGCCCGCGGCGGCGCCGTGACGACCCCGGCTTCGCGCAAGGAAGCCCGGGCACGCTCCCGCGAGGAGCGCCGCCGGACGACCCGGGAGCACCGGGCGGCGATGCTCTCGGGTGACGTCAACAAGCTGCCGCCACGCGAGCGTGCCCCCGAACGCGTACTGGCCCGGGACTTCGTCGACACCCGCAGGAACGTGGGACCGTTCTTCCTCGCCGCCGCCGCGGTGTACTTCGTCGGCGGCATCGTCCCCAACACGTACGTGCGGCTGATCACCACCTGTCTGATGGTGCTGGGTATCCTCGCGGTGGTCGTCGACTCGCTGGTACTGGTCCGTCGAGTCGGCCGCCGGGTCGCGGAAAAATACCCGGACTCGCGTGTCCGCGTCCGCGCCTACTCGGTGCAACGGGCGCTCCTGCCCGCACGCTGGCGGATGCCCCGACCCCGGGTGACACGCGCAGGCCAGGCTCGGTGATCTTGCGGGCCCGCGGCCGCAGGCCCGCGGACCCGCAAGATCCGCAGTTTCACAGATCCGCAGC
>NZ_CAAAFT010000378.1:5407-7365 GCF_900634765.1 Candidatus Protofrankia californiensis
CGACGGTGTACGCCGGGAGTCCTACGAGCTGTTCACCAAGGTCTTCTGGCCGACCGGACCCGGCCCGAACGACCGGGGCCTGGGGCGCAAACACATCATCGAGTCCTGCCACGCCTCGCTGCGGCGGCTGCGCACCGACCATCTCGATCTCTATCAGGCGCACCGTTACGACCCGACGGTGCCGCTGGAGGAGACCCTGCGGGCCTTCGACGATCTCGTGCGGGCCGGCAAGGTCCTCTACGTCGGTGTCTCGGAATGGACCGCCGCACAGATCTCGGACGCGGTGCGCATAGCCGCCGACCTGGGCTTCGACCAGATCATCTCCAACCAGCCGCAGTACTCGATGCTGTGGCGCACGATCGAGGCGGAGGTCGTCCCGACCTCACAGGCCGCCGGCATCTCCCAGATCGTCTGGTCGCCGATCGCGCAGGGCGTGCTCACCGGCAAGTACCGTCCGGGCGAACCGCTGCCGGAGGGCACCCGCGCCACCAGCGCGAACGGCGCGAACTTCGTCCGGCGGCTGCTGCGCGACGAGGTCCTCACCCGGGTGCAGGATCTGCTGCCGGTCGCGGCCGACGCGGGCCTGTCACCGGCCCAGCTCGCGGTGGCCTGGGTGCTCCAGAACGACAACGTGGCATCGGCGATCATCGGGGCGTCCCGGCCGGAGCAAGTCCACGAGAACGTCAAGGCGGCCGGAGTGAAACTGGACTCCGAAATCCTGGCCCGGATCGACTCCGTCCTCGACGGGGTCGTCGTCACCGACCCGAAAGCCGTCGGTTAGCGCCTCCGAGCGCGCGAAAAACATGATCGCGCACTCTTCGGCCCCATAGCCCGAGGGTTTTGGCCTCCGAGCGCGCGAAAAACATGATCGCGCACTCTTCGGCCGGCTGCTAGTCGACGGGCCGAAGGCTCATCGGGCCGTACACCTTGCGGCCGGCTTCCTGGAGCACCACCTGCTGGACACCGGTGTCCAGCAGCTCCTGCCAGGTCTCCCCCAGCCAGGTCTCGGCGTCGCTCTGCGTCGGGAACGACTCCGACGACGACAACGAGCCGGCGGGAGCGACCGCGCCGCCGTCCTCCGTCTCGAAACGCCAGGTCCAGCTCACCGTGGGACCCCCTTTGTCCTTGTCGCCTGTCCTCGTCGCCGGTGGCGTCCTCGACGGCCAACCGTCAGGACGCCGCGGGCGACCGGGCAGGCCGTCCGTCGAGCACCATCCAACACCGACGGCGGGTCGGGGTCACAGCCGGCGGTCGGCGGCCGGACCGGCGGCTACGCGAACAGCTGGCCGGCTGACGGAAACACCCCATACGATCCGTCGGACGGCCAGGCCAGTCGATACAGCAGTCGATACAGAGGAAGGAAGCCGTGATCACAACTTCGCACGGTGTCACGACGTTGCTCGCGGAGGTCACCACCGAGTCACACGAGGCGCCCATGGTGTGGTGGCAGGTCGGGCTGCTCACGATCGGCGCGATCGTGTTGCTCGGTGCCGTGCTGACCCTCATGACGCTGGTCGACCGCAAGCGTCATCCGCACCCGTAGGCACACGGGCAAGTGCGGCTGAGGCTGCTGGGCACGGGGTCGGCCGACGGATGGCCCAACCCGTGGTGTGAGTGCGCGTCCTGCGGGTGGGCCCGCGAACACGAGGTGCGCACCCAGACCGCGGTGCTCGTCGACGGCACCATGCTCATCGACTGCGGGCCGGACGTACCGCGCGCCGCCACGAGGTTCGGGGTACGGCTCGCCGGCGTGCGCCACCTGCTGTTCAGCCACGCCCACTCCGATCACACCGGTCCCGCCGCCCTGCTGTGGCGGACATGGTCGACTGTGGCCGCACACCCGTTGGACGTTGTCGGACCGCCCGCATCCCTGGATGCCTGCCGTCCCTTCGTGGCCCCCCCGGGGGGTGACACCGGGCCGTTGCGGTTCCATCCGGCGCACGCCGGCGACGTCCTGT
>NZ_CAAAFT010000378.1:7390-9463 GCF_900634765.1 Candidatus Protofrankia californiensis
ACACCGGGCCGTTGCGGTTCCATCCGGCGCACGCCGGCGACGTCCTGTCGCTGGGCGGTTTCGAGATCCGCCCGCTGGCGGCCAACCATGGTGGCGTGTTCGTGGGCCCGGCGGTGCTCTATGACGTGACAGCCCCGGACGGCGGACGTCTGCTCTACGCCTGCGACACCGCCGCGCCGCTGCCACCGCCGACCCTGGAGGCACTCGCCGGGCGCGCGTTCGACGCCGTGCTGATGGAGGAGAACAACGGCGACCGTCCCGGGTTCGGTGAGCACCTCGACCTGGCGGCGTTCGCCGACGTCCTCGCGGAGCTCCGGCGGCGGGACGCCGTGGTCGAGGCGACCCGGATCATCGCCGTCCACCTCAGCCACCGCAACCCGCCCGGCGGCGAACTCGCCCGGCGGCTGGCGCTGATGGGAGCGCAGCTGCATCCTGACGGCGCTGTACTCGACATCACCGCCGACAGCGCCCGGCCCGGGCGCACCGTGTTCCGCGGAACGCAGTCCCACGCGGGTCCGCCCCGGCCGTACCGCGTCCTGATCACCGGAGGCGCCCGGTCGGGAAAGTCCGCGGAAGCCGAGCGGCGGCTCGCCGCCTGGCCGGAAGTGGTCTACGTGGCCACGGCGGGACCGGTTTCACCGGACGACGCCGACTGGGCGGCGCGGGTGGCCGCCCACCGCGGCCGCCGCCTGTCCCACTGGACGACGGTGGAGACCGCCGACCTGGTGCCGCTGCTGCGTGCGGACGGCCCGCCTCTGCTGGTCGACTGCCTCACCCTGTGGCTGACCGCCCACATGGACTGGGAGCACATGGGCGGGGACGGCCTGGACGGGGACCGGGCGGACGAGGACCACGTGAGCGGGGACGGCCTGGATGGGGACCGCATGGCCGGGGAATGGTCCGCCAGAGTCCAGGAGCTGGTGGCGGCGTGGCGGGACACCCGCCGCCACGTGGTAGCGGTGACCAACGAGGTCGGCTCCGGGATCGTGCCGGCCACCGCGGTCGGACGCCGCTTCCGCGACGCCCTCGGCCGCCTCAACGCCGCGATCGCGGCCGAGTCCGACGAGGTCTGGCACGTCGTCGCCGGCATCCCCACCCGCCTGCGCTGACCCACGTTCCCGCTGACCCACATTCCATGGTGCGGAGCTGGCGCCAGGCCAAGGTGCTACCTTGTAGAACATGTGGCAGGTCGGAGTCCGGGAGCTCAAGCAGAACGCCAGCCGTGTGCTGACCCGGGTGAAAGCCGGGGAGACGGTAGAAGTCACCGAACGTGGGACAGCGGTCGCCATCCTCATGCCGTATGAGGCGACCTCGGGTTACCAGCGTCTCGTCGACTCCGGCGACCTCATTCCCGGCGGCCAGGGCATTCTGGACATCGAACCGGTGACCGTGGGCGCCGGGATCCGATTGTCGGACGAACTCGCCGCGCTGCGTGACGATGAATGGAGATAGCGCTGATCTATCTCGACACCAGCGCCCTCACGAAACTCGTCATCGCCGAGGACGAGAGCAATAACCTGCGGATCTGGCTCGCCGAGCACGCGGAGCACAGGCTCGTCAGCAGCGCGTTGGTGCGCACCGAGTTACGGCGTGCGGTTCTCCGCCTCACTGACCGTCCTGATGTCAGCCGGACACAGGCTCAGGCCGCAGCCGGCGCCGCAACGGCACTTCTCCGGGAGCTCGACCAGATCAGGCTGGGCTATCCGTTGTTGGACCGGGCCGGCCACCATCCGCCTGTGCGGCTACGCAGCCTTGACGCGATCCACCTGGTCACCGCCGCGAGTCTCGGCCCAGACCTGCACACCATGGTGGCCTACGACCACCGTCTCCTCGACGCCGCCCGCGACCTCGGCATAGCGGTCGCCTCTCCCGGCATGCCGTGACCCGTCGTGCCCGTACGTCGCCGCACCGCACTGACCCGGGCCGGTCCGGCGACACGGCTGACGGACTATGCCCGGCAACGCCACGCCCCTCGGCGAAGGTCGGGACAGTCGTGGCGGCGCGGCGCCCGTGACGGTGCCGGCACCGGGCTACGCGCGTCGGGCTCACCCGGTTATCCGTGTTGAGGTGGGG
>NZ_CAAAFT010000378.1:9683-19158 GCF_900634765.1 Candidatus Protofrankia californiensis
CGAGGTAGCCGTTGAGCAGCGCGTCGCATTCGGCCTTGAGGACCTCGGGGACGACTTCGACGAAGTGGTTGAGCCGCGGGTCGCGCACGACATCCCATCGGGAGCAGACGGCGCCGTTGTACTCGTCCCACGAGCCGATGACCAGGCGGGACACCCGGGCGAGGACGACGGCGCCGGCGGCCATCAGGCCGGGCTCGAGCGTGGTCACGAGGGTGCAGGCGTCGAGTTTCCATGTTCCGAGCGCGCGTCCGGCCTGCCGGAGCACGGTGATCTCCGCATGGGCGGTTGGATCGGCCGTGCGCTGCCGGTCATGGTGCGCGGCGGCGATCTCCCGCCCGTCCGGGCCGTAGATCACCGCTCCGACGGGAGGATCACCAGCCCCCGGGTCCGACAGTACCCGCGCCATCTCCAGGGCGCGGCGCATCCATGGCTCGTACCTGGCGGTCGGCGCCAGCCGCACCGGACCTGGCTGCACAGGACCTGATTGTCCTCCCGCCTGTCCGGGCCGCTCGGTCCCGGCCGACCTGCTCCGTGTGCCGGTTGTACGCCCGGTCGGCGGCGTGCGGTTCGAGCGGAAGGCTCAAGCGGAACCCGTAATCGCGGCCGAGTGGACCCGTAAACCAGCACTCACGCGACCTCCATGTCGTCCAGTACTGGTTTATGATCCGCTGCCTGGCTCACCGCCCATGAACGCATCACCAGCGGCGACTACGCAACCCTGACTGGCCTCACCCAGACCGGGGCGAACCGCGCACTCGACCGGCTCGTCCCGGAACTGCTCATCCGCGGCTCCACCACCGGACGCAACGCCCACTACATTGCGGCGCGAACACGTCCGCAATAAACGCAGGACACATCCGCCCGTGCGGGCAGGGACCGGATACGGAGTCCTGCGCGGATGGCTGTAGCGATCCCCGCGGGCCGGCGTCATTGCGCTGCACGCGACCCTCGGCTACGGTTTAGTCGTGGCACTGAAGAGTGCATTTGTCGCCCGAAGGTACCTTGACTTCTCGCGTCTTGCGAGTTCTCTCTGTTGTTGCTGACGGAGCGTTAACCGGTCGCGTGCCATCCCGGTTCCACCAAACGGTCACTTTTCGGCTCCCTTGCCGGCCGTTCACCGTACAGCGCTTCTCTGATCAGTCCTGTGGGACAGGCTGCACGCCTTAATCAATTGATCAGGGAAAGGGAACCACCGGGGCGCTGCTGGCCTGCACGCTCAGGAGAAGACCCGTACCCGGCCCCGTCTCCGTCATCGACTCGTCGGTCGCCGCGGATGGCAGGCCCGCACCTGCCACCCGCAGAGCGGATCACCGATGCACCGCGTCTTCGTGGCCACCGTGAATCCGAGCTGGCGGAGACCTCGGCCGGCCACTGACCCGGGCCATCGGCGGGAAACGCCTGCTGCCGAATGTATGCCAGTCATTGCATAACGCATCGAGAGGAACGGGTTCGGATGCCGAAGTCCTACGTCTTCACCGAGCACGGCGGGCCGGAGGTGGAGACGTTCATCGACCGCCCCCATCCGGTGGCCGGACCAGGCCAGTTGGTGGTCGAGGTGCGTGCCGCTGGGGTCAACCCCGCGGACTGGAAGCGCCGGGCCGGTTTCCGGCCGCCGGGCGTAGCCCCGGTCGAGTTGCCGGCAGTGCTCGGCGGCGAGGTGGCCGGCGTGGTGGCACAGGTGGGTGAGGGTGTCGGCGGCTTCGCGGTGGGCGACTCGGTCTTCGGCAACACGGTGACAGGCGGATACGCAGAGTACACAGTTCTTGCGGCGGAGGTGACCGCGCACAAGCCCGACAGGTTGTCGTTCGCGGATGCGGCGACGCTGCCGATCGCGGCGGCGACCGCCTACGACGGTGTGCACCAGTTGGGGTTGCCGCCCGGCGCCACGCTGTTGATCACCGGCGTGGGAGGTGGGGTGGGGGTGGCGGCCGCGCAGATCGCCCGGCATGTGGGTCTGACGGTGATCGGCACCGCCAGCGCCGGCAAGAAGGACTTCGTCGAGTCCCTTGGCGTCATCCACGTCGAGCCGGGACCGGACGTTGCCGACCGGGTGCAAGCCGCCGCACCCGAAGGCGTCGACGCGGTCTACGACCTCGTCGGCGGCGCCGCGCTGGAGGAGGTGGCCGGGGTAGTGGCGGACAAGTCGAAGCTGATCACGGCCGCGGACCGGACGACGGTGGCACGTCTGGGTGGCGCGGGCGTCGAGCGGGCCCGCAACCGGGTGGTGCTCGACGCGGTCGCGCGGTTGGCCGCGGACGGCGTGTTGAACCCGTTCGTGACCCAGACCTTCCCCCTGGAGCAGGCGGCACGGGCGTTGCGAACGGTGGAGGACGGCCATGCCCGTGGCAAGGTCGTTATTGAGGTCACTCGATGACCGAACGGCGTCCGCTGAACAACTCTGCGCGGTCGTCGCTGCTGGGTTCGCACGCTCACCCGGCCGGGTGGCAGGGCGAGGTGCTGCGTTACCCGGTCGACGTCTCATCGAGTTCGTCACCCTGCCGGACGAACCCGACGGAGCAGGCCGCCGCTCACGTCTGGACGGACGACAATCGCGCCCTTGTCAAGGACCGCCTCGACACCCAGTTGGTCGGCTCCCCGCGGACCGTGGCGGACAAGCTCGAACAGCTCCAGCAGGCTACCGGCGCGGATGAGCTCGCCATCACGACGATCACCCATCGGCACTCCGACCGGGTGCGCTCCTACGAGCTGATCGCCGAGGAGTGGAAACGCCGCCGTCCCCTCCGTGCGGCCACCGCCTCACCACCTCCGTGAACACCGAGCAGACCGAACAGACCGACCAACCCGAACAGAAGGGGACGACCAGCTGATGCCCGCGCTCTTTCCACTCCATCTCGCCGTCGCGCTGGACGGTACCGGTTGGCATCCCGCGGCCTGGCGGGAGCCACGGGCGCGCCCACGCGAGCTGTTCACCCCGCGCTACTGGGTCGACCTGGTGTCCGAAGCCCAGCGCGGTCTGCTCGACTTCGTCACCATCGAGGACTCCCTCGGCGTGCAGTCCTCCCGCTACGACGGCCCGGACGGACGAACGGACCAGGTGCGCGGGCGCCTGGACGCAGTGCTGATCGCGGCCCGGGTCGCGCCGCTGACGGCGCACATCGGGCTCGTCCCGACCGCGACCGTCACGCACACCGAGCCATTTCACGTCTCGAAGGCGATAGCAACCCTCGACTATGTCAGCACCGGACGGGCCGGATGGCGGGCGCAGCTGTCGCGTCCCAGCGAGAACTCCCACTTCGGCCGCCGCGAAATCCCTCCGTTCCGGCTTGAGGATTATGCAAAACCCGAGCTCCAGGCAGCGTTCGCCGAATACTTCGACGAGGCCGGCGACTTCGTGGAGGTGGTCCGCCGGCTGTGGGACAGCTGGGAGGACGACGCCGAGATCCGCGACGCCGCCACCGGCCGGTTCATCGACCGCGAGAAGCTGCACTACATCGACTTCAGGAGCACATGGTTCAGTGTCCGGGGCCCGTCGATCGTGCCACGGCCGCCGCAGGGACAGCCGCTGGTCACCGCGCTCGCGCACGCCGCGGTGTCCTACCGGTTCGGCGCCCGATCGGCCGACGTCGTCTATGTGACCCCCCGGGACGCCACCGACGCGCGCGCGATCACCGAGGAGATCCGGGCCGAGCAGCACGCCGCCGGCCGGACGCAGAACGTGCACGTCTTCGGTGACCTCGTCGTCTTCCTCGACACCACCACAGCCGCGGCCAACGATCGCAGGAAGCGCCTGGACGAGCTGGCCGGCAGCGAATACAGCAGCGACGCGCTCGTGTTCGCCGGCACCCCGGCCGGACTCGCCGACGTGCTGCAGGACTGGCAGCGCGCCGGCCTGTCCGGCTTCCGGCTACGGCCCGGGACGATCCCGCACGACCTGGAGGCGATCACCCGCACGCTGGTCCCGGAGCTGCGGCACCGCGGCGTGTTCCGCACCGCCTACGAGGCGAACACGCTGCGCGGCCTACTCGGGCTGCCCCGACCCGCCAACCGCTACGCCGCCGCCTGACTACTCCATCGCCTGACACGCCAGCCGATATCGAGCGCCTGGAGCGTACGCATGAGCAAACCCCGCAAGCAGATCATCCTCGGTGCCTACCTCGGTGGCGTGAATCATCACACGGTGTGGTCCGACCCGGCCGCCCGCAGCCAGATCACGTTCTCCTCGTTCCAGCACCTGGCCCAGACCGCCGAGCGCGGCAAGTTCGACTTCTTCTTTCTCGCCGAAGGGCTGATCCTGCGCGAGCGGCTCGGTCTGATCTTCGACCAGGACATCGTCGGCCGCCCGGACACCCTGCCGGTACTGGCCGCGCTGGCCGGGGTGACCGAGCACCTCGGCCTGGTCGGCACCATCAACGCCACCTTCAACGAGCCGTACGAACTGGCGCGGCAGCTCAGCTCGTTGGACCACCTCTCCGGCGGACGGGCCGGATGGAACGTGGTGACCTCCTTCGACGCATTCACCGGGCAGAACTTCCGCCGCGGCGGCTTCCTGCACCGCGACGACCGCTACGTCCGCGCGGGAGAGTTCCTCACCATCGCCCGGAAGCTCTGGGACTCCTGGGCCGCCGACGCCGTGGTGGCTGACAGCGGCAGTGGGCAGTTCGTCCGCGACGACGCCGTGGGTGCGTTCGGCCATCACGGCGAGCAGTTCGACGTCACGGGGCACTTCAACGTCCCCCGCAGCCCCCAGGGCCGTCCGGTCATCCTGCAGGCCGGGGTGTCCCCCCAGGGCAGGGACTTCGCGGCGGGCAGCGCAGACGCGATCTTCTCCCCCTACCGCCAGCTGGCCGAGGCGCAGGAGTTCTACCGCGACATCCGGGCCCGGGCCGTCCGGCAAGGCCGTCCAGCCGACTCGGTCAAGCTGCTGCCCTCGGCGTCATTCGTGTTGGGCGCCACCGAGGCCGAGGCCGTCGAACGGCACCGGGAGATAGCCCGGACGCAGGTCAGCGGCAGTACGGCGCAGATCCTGCTCGAGACCGTCTGGAACCGTGACCTCTCCGGCTACGACCCCGACGGTCCGCTGCCGGACGTCGACCCCGACCCGGACGGCCCGCTGGTGATCCAGGGCCGGGCGCGCCTGCACCAGGACCCCCACGAGACGGTGGCCACCTGGCGGGCGCTGGCCGAGGCGAACAACTACTCGCTGCGCGAGCTGGCCATCCACGTCTTCAGCCACACCGAGTTCGTCGGCACACCCCACCAGATAGCCGAACGCATCGACTCCTTCGTCCAGAACGACGGCTCGGACGGGTTCATCCTCGGCTCCCACCTGACACCCACCGGCCTGGACGAGTTCGTCGACAAGGTGGTGCCGCTGCTGCAGGAACGCGGCTCGCTGCGCACCGAATACACCGGCACGACCCTGCGCGACAACCTCGGCCTCCCAGCCGGCGCCACCCTCGCCTCCGCCGCAGCCTGAGACGCGGTCGCAGACTTCGGACCGCGTCCGACCAAGAACCTGTCCTGCTTCCAGAAGCTCTTTGAGCAGACCGTGCCACCGCCCCGCCAGGTCACCATGTGCAGTATGACCGACACTCTGCGAAGGGGACCGTCACGCGCACCGGGACCAGATTCACCGGTACCACGGCGGCAGTGCCTGCCCGGTACCGTCCGCTGCGGAGCTCTCGACTCCCGTGACCGTTGGATATGTCCAGAGTCTCGCGTAGAGCGCGACCACGACCCACTCCAAGGACTTTCGATTTTTTCGAATAATGATAGTCTGGACGCATGGTCGACGCGCTACGTGAGCGAACGGTCCTCCCTCCAGCGGACAGCTCCGACCTTGCCCGCTTCGCCCGCCGCCTCGCCAGGCTGGAGGAACCGGCGAGAGCGAGGCTGGTCGGCCCCGACGGCTCCCAGATCGACATCCCTGACGAACTGTACGGGGTGCTTCACGATGTGGTGACCGCCCTGTCGCACGGCCTGGCCATCTCGATCGCGCCGCACAACACGATGCTCACCACACAGGAAGCCGCCGATCTACTCAACGTTTCGCGGCCGACACTCGTACGTTTGCTGACCGAAGGGGAAATCTCGTACACCATGCGCGGGCGACACCGGCGGGTGATGCTCCGCGACATCCTTGACTACCGTGAACGCACCCGCCGCGAGCACCGCCAGACGCTCGACCAGATAGCGGCGGACGCCGAAGACGACGACCTCTACAACGTGACCGCCGTGCCCAAACGAACCAGGTGACGCGGATACCACCGTGGCTTTCCCCGCGTTACTCGACACCTGCGTGCTCTACCCCGCCTACCTGTGCGACACCATGCTCCGGCTCGCTGAAGCCGAGGCGTACCGGCCACTGTGGTCCATCGATATCTTCATCGAGCTGAGGCGCAACATCGTCGAAGCCGGCATCCCGTCCGACCGGGTGGACCGGCGCATCGCCCACATGCGCCACTCGTTTCCCGACGCCATGGTCACCGGCTACGAATCCCTCATCGACGGGTATGACCAACGACCCGAAGGACCGCCATATCCTTGCCGCAGCGGTTCGCGCCAACGCCGAAGTCATCGTCACCTTCAACGTCCGCGACTTCCCTGGCCACCTACCTCGCCGACGTCCCCGCGCATCCGCGGTGACGGTTCGCATCCCCTGCTCGATGCCACTGGAATGCAGGTAGGCCATTACACCGGCCTTCATGTGTGCGTCGTCCTGCGGTGATCGTAATGGCCTGTCGAGTCTGCTGTGGACAGGCCGACGTGGTCTCTGATCAGATCCCGGAACAGGTCGGGATGCTCCAGCCACGGCAGGTGCCCGGCGTCGCGGAGATCGACACGGCGGACGTCGGGCAGCGCGCGGCACAGCAAGTCGACAGCCGAGCCCGGCCGTGGATCACGGTCGCCGTGCACCACCAGCACAGGCACCCGCAGTCCCCGGTACTCGGCCAGCAGGTCCTGTTCCACCCACCCGTCGACTTCGGCGCCAATCGCCCGATTGCACAGCTCGTTGACCGGCGACCAGGGCGTCGCCATCGCCGTGGCGTGTAGCTCACCGGCGTTGGGGTCGGCGTAGTCGGTCTTCCACTGGAGGATCGCCAGTTCACGGTCCTGATCAGCGGTGCGGTCGAGCGCTGCCAGTCGGTCATACCGGCGTAGCTCCGCCGACCGCAAACGGGCACGCATGTTGGCACGCCACTGCGCCTTCCACGCGGCGCCCGTACCGGTACCCGAGATGTACGCCAGGGAGCGAACCATCCCCGGATATGTGAGTGCGAACCTCAGCGCGAGCGTTGCACCCCAGGAGTGACCCAGCAGGAACACCGGGCCGTCACCAGTCGAGGCGATCACCTGGCGGAGGTCATCGACGCACTGTTCCACGGTGAAGGGCCCGACGCGCGCGGAACGTCCGCAACCGCGCTGCTCCCACCGCACCGTCTGGATCCGGTCGGTGAACAGCCGCGCCATCGGGTGGAGATAGTCGGCCAGCCCAGGCCCACCGTTGCACAGTGCGATCCGCGGACCCCTGCCGGTGACATCGCACCAGAGCGCGGCGCCGTCCGCGGCGAAGATTGTTGCCTCCACCCACCGAACCGTAGCAGCGACGGCATATCCACAGTCGGCCGCTCATCCCGACGCACCGCAAGAAGCATCTACCAAGCGCTGGCTTGCGAGGTGGTCCAGGCGTCCGGTGACCGCCGAAAATCTGCGCTGACAGCCTGGACACAATGGTCCTCACATGCGGACGGAGATACCAGGCTTCCCTTTTTGCGACTGCCGGACGGCGTTGCCGGGCCCTTATACAGAACTGGGGGGCGATGAAGCGGTGAGTGCGGCGGCACGGCCGAGGAATTCGCGGACCGACGGTTTCCGATGGTAGGGCGCAAGGTGAGTGGCCAGACGGGTGATATGACCGACACATCGGGCTGAGTCGACTTCCCCGGTGAGGGTGTTGATGGCGGCGGTACCGAGGGTCAGTACAGGGTCGAGGTCGGGCGGGTCCTGCCGGGCATAAGCGGTGGCAAGCAGTGTCTGGCGGAGGGCTGCTTCACGGGAAAATACCCTGTCCTGTAGGGACAGGGCAGCGTGGAGATGCTCTTGCGCCCGGGGCCACTCGTGAAGTTTCAGGTAACAGTAACCCGCCTGGGCGTGAGCCTGAGCCTCGTTGATCCAATAACACCATCCGGGTTCACCGTGCTCGGGAACAGCATCTGTCAGCCGGTCGAACGCGGTGTCGATCGCCGTGCGGCAGTCGGCGGTCTGCTGGTCGTTGGCGTACGCCTCGGCCGCCCGCAGATGCAGGATCGCACTCACCCGAGGTGTTCCGCCAGGGTAACCGGCCAGGGCGGTTTCAGCGAGTGACACCGCGGCACGGACATGACCGAGGTCCTTGGCCTGGCAGGAAGCGAAACCGAGGATGTTGGCACCGAGCGCGCGGTCACCGGCGGTGTGCGCGGCGTGGAGCGCGGCGACGAAGAAACGTTGCGCGGGGGCATGCTGACCGGCGTCGAAGGAAAGCCAGTCCGCCAGCCGGAGAAGTTCGGCCGCGGTGGCATGGAGGCGGCGTCCGACGCTGTCAGTGTAACGCCGATGCTCGATGAGGCCGACAACGTAGGCGAGGTGCTGGCGGACCAGGCCGAGTAGTGCACCCCCACCGAGCTGGTCGTCCATCCGGCGGAGCTGGTCGATGATCTGGTCAAGGTGGTCGACGACCGTGGCGGGCAGGGGACTGCCGCTGTTCCGGGTCACGGAGTCCACGGGTGGGGCGAACAGCCACCCGTGAGCGGGTTCGGTGATCGCCGTGCCCATGACAGTGAGGAACAGTCGACGATCCATGCCTTCAGCGTCGAGGATGCGCCGGGCCGCCTGCAAACCGCCCTCCACGTTCCAGGGCAGCACCATTGTGGTGTCTGCGGATGCGGTGTCGCCGTCGGATACCGGCGGCCACGGGTGGATGACGGTTTCACCCGGTAGTGGCCGGCAGAATCCCAGGTGCGTTTCTGTCGCCTGGTACAGCGTGCACAGCAGCTGCCGGTAGCGTCGTCGCGGTCGGACCAGCCCGCGTTCCCACCGGGAGATCATCTCGTCGTTGACCCCGGCGTGAGCTCCATCGATGTCGTGGGCAAGGTTCACAAGTCGTGATGCAACTTCGTGCTGCTCGAGGCCATACCACTCCCGGTAGGCCCGCAGCATCAGTGGGGTGTCTCCCGACATGACGGCCACGTCCTGCGTGTCGCTTGAGTGACTGAACGCGGCAACACTAACCGTCTCGACGTCGCTCCCTGGACGGCTTCCGGAAATGACGACGAAACGGCAACTGAAACGGCCACTGATTAGGCCATTGCAACGGCCTTCCTGTGCATCGTCCTGCGGTGTGCTGGGAGCGGTCGCCGCCGGGGCGATGAGCAGCAGAACCGGCCCCGGCGGCATGCCAGTCGCAACAAGGAGCCCCGTCCGGACGGCTCCACGAGCCCCAAAAGGAGGAAGACGATGAGCAACACCATCGGACAGC
>NZ_CAAAFT010000379.1:0-1325 GCF_900634765.1 Candidatus Protofrankia californiensis
GCCTCGACGTTCTCCTGTTCGCACGGACCCGATGCCGGCTGGCCCCGGCTCCCGCCCGGGTACGGTCGGTGGCGTTCTCCCCGACGGCACCACTCTCGCCACCGGCAGCAACGACGGCACGGTACGGCTGTGGCAGACCGCTACCGGGTGCCTGCTCGCGGCTCTGCACCCCCTCTCCCAGGGCGACTGGGCCACCGTCCTACCCGATGGGACGTACAAGACCTCCGGGGGCGACAGCCGTTCTCTGCTGTGGTGGGCTGTCAAACTCCGCCGGTTCGAACTCGACGAACTCGCCGACCTCGACCCCGCCTACCAGCCACTCGACCCGGCCACGCCCATCCCCGGTCTTGATCATCTCCCCCACAGCCCGCTGCCGTCACCGCCGCCACCGCAGGGGCCACCGTCACCTCCACCGCAGCCGCATAGGCCACCGCAGCCGCAGGAGGAAGCACGCGAATCACGGCGCTGGTTCTCCCGACGGCGCCGGTAGACACCCGGAAAACGACGATCAACTCCCATCCCGGCCGTCACGTGCCTGCACAGCAGCAGGAGAAGACGGCTGACTGCCATGCTTCTCCGGCGCAGCAGGTGTTGAGCGGACTCGCGTCACCGGGGGCTGTCGCGATGTCGTAGCTGGCTACCGGCACCTCACCGGACGTCGGGGCAGCAGTGTGCACAAGATTTTGATCGTCGGCGATTTGTCGGCTCTGTCGGGATCGTAGGAACCGGAGAACTCGCTGCGCGAGACCCGTGGGTCGAGATTTCGTGCGGCCTCGACGTCTCCATACCGCTTATTCAGGCCCGGACAGGCACGGCCGCTTTCTCCGCGACCGGCCGGTCGAACGGCGTGACAGCCATAGGTCCGATAATTCTCGACCGGCGGCAATCCGCCGGCAACCGAAACCGAAATGATCACATTTTGCCGTGATCAGGGTTCCGCGCGCCACGCGACAGCCGGGAGCTCGGGAACCCGGGAGCTCGGAACCGGGGCTGCATCGTCGTCCACCGCAGACACGACGGGGGAGTGAGAGGCATCGACACGGCTGGACCGGCGACACAACCGGGCCATCGACATGACCGGAACAGCGTCGGACACTGGAGGTGTAAAGCGAACACCTGGAGTCGCGCATGGGCGTTGATCGGCGCAGGCTCACGGCGGTTGCCGGGCTTGTCGCAGCAGGACGTCTGGTGAGAGCGTCCTCCGGACGCACCCGCACCGCGCAGGACCTGGCCGGGCTCACCACCGCCATACGGGCGCTGGTCGACGGATACGGGTCCACCGCCCCGGCGCAGACCGCCTTACAGGCGTGGAACCTGGGGCGCCA
>NZ_CAAAFT010000379.1:1556-3235 GCF_900634765.1 Candidatus Protofrankia californiensis
CACGTCGGGGCGTCCCAGGGAGGGTCGGCCCGCGCCGGGCACGACTGGCAGGCCCTGCACTCCCGCACCCTCGTGCTGGAAGGCAACGCACTCGTCGACGCCGGTGACGTCTCCTGCGGGCTGCGCACGCTGACCCAGGCGGAGTCGGTCGCCGCAAGCATCGGGGACTGGCCCACGATCGCGCACGCCCACGCCGTCCGGGCGATGGCCGCGCGGCGTCTGCAACGCTGGAAGACCGCGCTGACCCTCGCCGTGGAAGGACAGCGGTACGCGGGGAACACACCCGCCGCCGTGATGCTGGCGGTTGCCGAGGCCGGCGCACGGGCACGGCTGGGCGACACCGTCGGTACCGTCGCCACGGTCGGCCGCGCGCAGGAACTGATGAACCGGGTACCCGCCGAGAAACACGGCGTCCCCGCCTACTCCCTCGACAGTTACCACCCGGCGCTGTTCGCGACGATGGCGGCCAGCGCCCTCGTCCTGGCGGGGCAGATCTATGCCGCCGCGCCGTTCCTGACCGAGGCGCGCGAGCGTGTCGGCTCCGGACACGGCTACAGCAGGGGGCACGACAAGGGTGTCAGCGGCCTGGCTCCCCTGGTGTACATCATCTGCGCGGACGCCGCCCTGCGCCGGGCGCGTCCTGACGTCGAGGAGGCCGAACACCACGTCACCGGCGCGGTGGCCGCCTCGGCCGGCCGACCGGCGGCGTGGATGAGCAGCGAGGTGGCCCAGCTTGCCGGGGAAGCCGCCCGCCACGGCGCCGACTGGTCCGACCTGGTCGCGCTGACCTCGACGTGGGCCGGTTCCCCGGAATAAGCCCGAAATAAGAACGTCCGGCAATAAGACGTCCGATCGGCGAGCGGCCTCCCCGGCATCTGGCAGCACATCGGGTAATAAAGACGCTGTGCAGATCCCAGCGCTCGACGCCGACGCGATGAACGCCGCCCGGCAGCGGCAGGCAATGTTGACCAAGCCTCCGGGCGCTCTCGGGCGCCTTGAGGAGATCTCGGTCTGGCTTGCCGGTGTGCAGGGGGTCTGCCCGCCCAAGCCGTTCCAGCGCATCCGAGCGGTGATCATCGCTGGTGATCACGGTATTGCGCGGGCGGGCGTCTCGGCCTTCCCGCCGGAGGTCACCGCACAGATGGTGGCGAACTTCGCCGCCGGCGGCGCCGCGGTGAACGTGCTGGCCCGCACCGTCGGCGCGTCCGTCCGGGTCGTCGACCTCAGCGTGGACGCCGACGAGCCGGCGGCACCGGACGGTGGCGGTAGCGGCGGTGGCGGCGAGGGAGTGGACGCAGGAGCGGACGCAGCCGCCTCCGCCGGTCGCTACCGGGTCCGGCGCGGCAGCGGACGGATCGACGTCGAGGACGCCCTCACCGCCGACGAGGCCACCCGGGCGTTCGACATCGGCCGGGCGATCGCCGACGAGGAGGTCGACGCCGGCGCCGACCTGCTGGTCCCGGGCGATATGGGCATCGGGAACACCACCCCGTCCGCGGCGATCGTCGCCACCCTGCTCGACCGGGAGCCGATCGACACCGTCGGACGCGGAACCGGCATCGACGACACCCGATGGATGATCAAGACCGCGGCGATCCGGGACGCGATGCGCCGCGGCCGGCCGTTCGCCGCCGACCCGCTGGCCCTGTTGCGGGTGATCGGCGGCGCGGACCTCACCG
>NZ_CAAAFT010000379.1:3513-7165 GCF_900634765.1 Candidatus Protofrankia californiensis
CGGCCGGCCGTTCGCCGCCGACCCGCTGGCCCTGTTGCGGGTGATCGGCGGCGCGGACCTCACCGCGCTCACGGGCCTGCTGGTCCAGGCCGCCGTCCGCCGCACCCCAGTGGTGCTGGACGGCGTCGTGATCTGTGCCGCGGCGCTGGCCGCCGAGGCGTACGCGCCGGGATCGAAGGCATGGTGGGTCGCGGGCACGCGTTCGACCGAACCCGCGCAGAAACTCACCCTGACGTCGCTGGGTGTCGAACCCCTGCTGGACCTCGGACTGCGGCTCGGTGAAGGCAGCGGAGCGCTGCTGGCCGTCAACCTGCTGGTGGCCGCCCAGGCGACGCTCGCCGAGATGGCCACGTTCGACCAGGCCGGGGTCAGCGACAAGAGCGACACGGCCGCCAAGGCCGCCAAGGCCGCCAAGGCCGCCGTCCCAGGCGACACGCCCGGGACGGAAAGCGCCTGACGCGCAGCGGCTGATGCTCGCCACACGGACGATTTTCTCCCTGCTCTCGCTGCTGCCTGTCCGGGGGCAGGTCGTTCTCGACCGGCGCACCATGGGACGTGCCATGGCGCTGGCGCCGCTCGTCGGCCTCGCCCTGGGAAGCATCACCGCCCTCGTCGTGCTCAGCTTCCGGATCTTCACGAAGACGCCCGGAGCGCCGCCCGGAACGCCGGCCCAGAACCTTTTCCCGGCCGTCATGGGGATCGCCACCCTGGCATTGCTGACCCGCGGCCTGCACCTGGACGGGCTCGCCGACGTCGCCGACGGTCTCGGCGCCGGCCGGGAGCGTGCGCTGGCGGCCATGCGTGACTCGCGACTGGGCGCGTTCGGCGCGCTGGCCCTGATCTTCGTCGTCCTGATTCAGGTCGGGGCGCTGTCGCTCACGATCAGTGAGCATCGGGGCAGCCTGTCGATTCTGGTCGCGTCGATGACCGGGCGGCTCGCGGCGACACTCGCCTGTACCGCGGGCACACCCCCGGCGCACCCGAACGGGCTCGGCGCCCTCGTCGCCGGCTCCGTGCGCCCGCGGCAGGCTGCCTGCTCCGTCGTCGCCGTCGTCGCCGTCGCCGCCGTCGGCGGCCTGTTGGACGTCGACGGCGGGGACACCGGCCGCGCCGTGCGTGCGGTGATCGCCGTGGCCGTGGGAACGGCCACGGGCTGGCTGCTGCGGCGGTACCTGATCGGCTACCTCGGTGGTGTCACCGGGGACGTACTTGGCAGCCTCGTCGAGGTCACGGCGGCGGTCACCCTGGTGTTCATGGCCCTGGACGTCCCCTACGGGGTGAAGCACCGCCTCGGCATCCTGTAGAACCTCGGCGACCTGAAGGTCTCGGCATCCGATGGAAGCCGCCTCGGCATCCGGTAGGACCGCCTCGGCGTCCGGTGAAGCCTGCCGGGTGCTCTTACCGCGGGGACACACCCACGAGCTACTTCGGGGACGCGTCCACGAACGGCGGCCGGACCACCGTCATCGTCGACGGCCGTCCCCGCACGTCCACCCGGACGCTGTCTCCCTCGGCGACGCCGCGGCCGAGCAGGGCAAGGCCGATACCGGTCCGCAACGTCGGCGAGAACGTCCCGCTGGTGACCTCGCCCACCGGCCCGCCGTCCGGCCCGTACACCGCCATGTGCGGCCGCGGGATGCCGCGATCGGTCGAATGCAGGCCCCACAGCAGGCGCGCCGGGCCCGCCGTCCGCTCCGCCACGAGCGCGTCCCGGCCCCAGAACTGTTCCTTGTTCCAGCCCACCGCCCAGCCGGCCCGCGCCTGCACCGGGGTGATCGAGGGCGACAGGTCCTGGCCGTGCAACGGGTAGCCCATCTCGGTCCGCAGGGTGTCGCGGGCGCCGAGGCCGCAGGGGCGCACCCCCGCCGACGCGCCGGCCACCACCAGCGCCTCCCACACCGCCGGGGTGTCCTCCCAGCGCGTCACGAGCTCGACCCCGCGCTCGCCGGTATAGCCCGAGCGGCACACGACAATCTCCCGACGGACGCCGTCCCCGGCAGCGGCGTCCCCGCTGTCCGGGCCGGTGCCCTTCCAGTCAGCCTGCACGAAACTCATGTAGGCGCCGTCGACGGGCAGACCGATCGCGGACACCAGCTCCGGCGCACCCGGCCCCTGGACCGCGATCACGCCGAAGGCCGAGTGCAGGTTCTCGACGGTGACCCCGGGCGGGGACGCCGCCGCGAGCCGGCGGACAACCTCGGCGGTGTTGGCCGCGTTGGGGATCAGGAAGACGTCCGTGGCGGAGTACAGGTAGGCGATGAGGTCGTCCACCACTCCGCCGGTTTCGGGATCGCAGCACAGGGTGTACTGGGCCTGCCCGGGACCGATGCGGGACAGGTCGTTGGTGAGGGCTGAGTTCACGAACTCCGCGGCGCCGGGGCCGTACACGCGCGCCTTGCCGAGGTGACTGACGTCGAAGATCCCGACCGCGGACCGGACCGCCGCGTGCTCCTTCAGCACACCCCCGCCGGGATACTCGATCGGCATCTCCCATCCGCCGAAGTCGGCCAGCTTGGCGCCGAGCGCCACGTGCCGGTCGTGCAACGGAGACCGCAACAGCTCACCCATACCGGCAGGCTAGCCCCGGATCACGGCTCTGCCGCGATCCGGGGACCGCGAGCTCGAGGGTTGACCACCAGCGGGGGCCCGGCCGTGCACCGGCCTGCGGTGGGTTCCGTAGTCTCTCGACATGACCGTGACTGCCGTGACAACCTCATCCGTGCTGGATCTTGACGCCGACGCACTGGTGATCGGTGTTGCGACGAGCAAGGACGGTCCCATTCCGCTCGGTGGTACCGAGACGCTCGACGCTGCGCTCGGTGGCCGGCTCGCGAAGGTTCTTGCCGACCTGGGCGCGACCGGTAAGGCCGGTGACCTGGTCCGTTTCGCGACCTTGGGGATCCTGCCCGTCCCGACGGTGCTCGCGGTCGGCGTCGGTGCGCTGTCCTCGCCACCAGCGCAGATCACAGCGGCGGCGGACGCGGGCCCGGTTGAGGACACCAGAGCGGGCACGGACGCCGCCAGCGGCGGCATCGACCACGAGGCCCTGCGCCGCGCGGCCGGTACGGCGGTGCGCGCGCTCGCCGGCACCACCCGCGTGGCCACCACCCTCGCCCTCGCTACCGGCACCCCCGGGCCGGCGCAGCTGCGCGCCGTCGCCGAGGGATCACTGCTCGGCGCGTACGCCTTCGGGGAGTTCCGGACCACGTCCGCCGGCAACCACCGCCCGCCCGTGAGCGAAATCACATTCGTGGTGGACAAAGCCTCGCAGTCCGCGGCCGGCGACGCGGTGCGCCGGGCCGGTATCGCGGTGGACGCCGTGGCACTCGTCCGTGACCTCGTCAACACACCACCCGGGCATCTGCCGCCGACCGTGTTCGCCGAGATCGCGGCTCGGCGCGCGGGTGAGGTGGGCGTCACCGTCGAGGTGCTCGACGAACAGGCACTGGCCGACGGTGGGTTCGGCGGGATCCTCGGGGTGGGCCAGGGCTCGGCGAACCCGCCCCGCCTCGTCCGCCTCGAGTGGCGCCCGGCCGGTTCGCAGGCCTCCGACCGGCCCGCGCTCGCCCTCGTCGGCAAGGGCATCACGTTCGACTCGGGCGGCCTGTCGCTCAAGCCCGCGGCCGCGATGGAATGGATGAAGGTCGACATG
>NZ_CAAAFT010000379.1:7190-10021 GCF_900634765.1 Candidatus Protofrankia californiensis
GTCGCTCAAGCCCGCGGCCGCGATGGAATGGATGAAGGTCGACATGGCGGGGGCCGCCTCGGTGCTGGCGACGCTCGTCGCGGCAGCCCGCCTGAACCTGCCGGTTCACCTCGTCGGATGGCTGCCGCTGGCCGAGAACATGCCGTCGGGCGGGGCGATCCGGCCGTCGGACGTCCTGACCCTGCGGGGCGGCACACGGGTGGAGGTGCTCAACACCGACGCCGAGGGACGCCTGGTGCTCGGTGACGCCCTCGCCCGCGCCGCCGAGGACTCCCCCGCCCTGATCGTGGACGTCGCGACGCTCACCGGCGCGCAGATCGTCGCCCTGGGGCAGCGCACCGCCGGGGTGATGGGACGCGACGGCGCGGTCGACCAGGTCGTCGCCGCGGCCCGCGAGAGCGGCGAGTCGCTGTGGCCGATGCCGCTGCCGCCGGATCTGCGCAAGGTGCTCGACTCGACCGTCGCCGACCTCGCCAACGTCGCCGGCGGTGGCGGCCGTGATGGCGGCATGCTGGTCGGCGGGCACTTCCTGAGCGCCTTCGTGCCCGAGGACGTCCCGTGGGCGCACATCGACATTGCCGGGCCGGCCTGGAACGGTGGCGAACCGTACGGGCACACCCCCAGGGGCGGCACCGGGATGATCGTCCGGACCCTGCTCCAACTCGCCGGGAACGTTGCCGGCAACCAGCGGCCGAGCGTCCAGTGAACCAACTACCAGCGGGTAACGAGCACCGCACGGAAGTAGTCCGGTGAAATACCGGCGTCATGCACCACACAGTCGCTGCGGACCTCCGGCGCCGCGGTCTGGTGACATGAAAGACTGAACGCATCCCAACCAGTCAACGAGAAGGGACGCCTGGCGTGGTGGACTCTGCGGCGGGTCCCGTCGACCTGGTCATCCTCGGCGGCGGCAGCGGCGGTTACGCGACGGCTCTGCGTGCCGCGGAGCTCGGCCTGGACGTTTCTCTGATCGAGAAGAGCAAGCTGGGCGGAACGTGCCTGCACCGCGGGTGCATTCCGACCAAGGCGCTGCTGCACTCGGCGGAGATCGCGGACAATATTCACGAAAGTGGCAATTTCGGAATTCGATCGACCTTCGAGGGAATCGACATCGCGAAGGTCAACGCCTACAAGGACTCGGTGGTCAACAAACTTTACCGGGGTCTGACCGGCCTGGTGAACAATCGTGGCATCGAGCTCGTCGAGGGCCATGGACGGCTGGTGTCACCGACCTCCGTCGCCGTGGGCGACCGCGTGATCTCTGGTCGTCACATCGTGCTGGCAACCGGATCACAGTCGAAGTCGCTGCCGGGCCTGGAGATCGACCACCGCCAGGTGATCACCAGCGACGACGCTCTCGAACTCGACCGCGTGCCGGCCTCCGCCGTGGTGCTCGGCGCCGGCGCGATCGGCTGCGAGTTCGCCTCGGTGTGGCGCTCCTTCGGAGCCGAGGTGACGATCGTCGAGGCCCTGCCCCACCTGGTACCGCTGGAGGAGGAATCCAGCTCCAAGCTGCTGGAGCGGGCCTTCCGCCGGCGCGGCATCAAGCAGCACCTCGGCGCCCGGTTCGCCGGTGTGAAAACCACCGACGACGGCGTCACGGTGACCCTGGAGGACGGCACGACCATCGAGGCCGAACTGCTGCTGGTGGCGGTCGGACGCGGGCCGGTGTCGGAGGGGCTGGGCTACGACGAGGTCGGCATCGCGCTGGATCGCGGATACGTTCTCGTCGACCATCAGCTGCGTACCAACGTGCCGACCGTCTCCGCCATCGGTGACCTGCGGCCCGGTCTCCAGCTCGCCCATGTCGGCTTCGCCGAGGGCATCTTCCTCGCCGAAAGCCTGGCCGGGCTGAATCCGGCGCCGATCGACTACGACAACATCCCGCGGGTCACCTACTCGCATCCCGAGGTGGCTTCGGTCGGGCTCACCTCGACCAGAGCGGCGGAACTGTACGGGGACGTCGTCACCCACACCTACGACCTGGCGGGTAACGGCAAGGCGCAGATCCTCCAGACGGCGGGTGCGGTGACGCTCGTGGCCGTGCCCGACGGGCCGGTGGTGGGCGTCCACATCGTGGGCGACCGGGTCGGCGAGCTGATCGCCGAGGCCCAGCTGATCACCAACTGGGAGGCGCTGCCCAGCGAGGTCGCTCAGCTCATCCACCCGCATCCCACATTGTCGGAGTCCATCGGCGAGGCGCATCTGGCGCTGGCCGGCAAACCGCTGCACTCCCACAACTGACAATCAATAGATCAATTTAGGGCCTCGAATGCGCGAGACGAACCACAATCGCGCACTCGTCGGCCCACCGATAATCAGCAGGGCCTCCGGGTACGCGAAACCAGCCATGATCGTGTGCTCTCCGGCCCACCAGCCATCAGGGCCTCCGGCGACGCGACGGCAGCTCTTCGCCGCGCCGCCGGAGGCCCCCGAGTCGCCCAGCACCCATCGCGTTCGTAGCCGTTGCCCGTCGTCCACGGTCGGTCGGACGCCGCAAAGGAGCCTTACCCCATGTCTGTGTCCGTCACGATGCCCCGTCTGGGTGAGAGCGTGTCCGAGGGCACCGTCACCCGCTGGCTGAAGAAGGAGGGCGAGCGCGTCGAGGCCGACGAGCCGCTCCTCGAGGTCAGCACGGACAAGGTCGACACCGAGATCCCCGCGCCCGCGTCCGGGGTGATCAGCGCTATCCGGGTGGCCGAGGACGAAACGGTCGAGGTCGGCGTCGAACTCGCCGTGATCGACGAAGGCGGTACGGCGGAGCAGGCCGCCGCGGCCGGCCCGGGAGCCGCCGCCGAGCAGGCCCCCGCGCCCGCCGCGGCGGCCTGCTC
>NZ_CAAAFT010000380.1:0-3746 GCF_900634765.1 Candidatus Protofrankia californiensis
CCACCTCCCGCACCCGCACCCACACCCGCACCCGCTCCCGCACCGGCCGTTCCGGCCCAGGAGTCCACGCCGGCACCGGCCTCCGGCTCCCCGTCCAACGGCAGCGGATCCCTCGGGGCCTACGTGACCCCGCTGGTCCGGCGGCTTGCCGCCGAGCACGACGTGGACCTGTCCGCCGTGACGGGGACCGGAGTCGGCGGCCGCATCCGCAAGCAGGACGTCATCGACGCGGCCCGCACACCATCCACCCCGGCACCGGCCGCGCCGGCGGCGACCCCGGCTGCCGCTCCCGCCGCCCCGGCGGTGGCACCGGCGGCGCCCGCACCGGCGGCTGCGGCACGGGCAGCGGCGGCACCCACAGCGGCACCGGTTTCGCTGCGTGGTCGCACCGAGAAGCTGTCGCGGCTGCGCTCGGTGATCGCGCAGCGGATGGTCGAGTCCCTGCAGGTCAGCGCGCAGCTCACCACCGTCGTCGAGGCCGACGTCACCCGCATCGCCCGGCTGCGGGATCGCGCGAAGAAGGCGTTCGAGGCGCGGGAGGGCGTGAAACTGTCGTTCCTGCCGTTCTTCGCGGTCGCGATCTGCGAGGCGCTGCGCGAGCACCCCAACCTCAACGCCAGCGTGGACATCGAGCAGGGAACGATCACCTACTACGACGCCGAGCACCTGGGTATCGCCGTGGACACCGACCGGGGGCTGCTCGTCCCGGTCATCCACCACGCCGGGGACCTCAACCTCACCGGGATGGCGCGCAAGATCGATGATCTGGCGACCCGGACGCGGGAGAACCGGGTCTCCCCGGACGAGCTGGGCGGCGGCACCTTCACCCTGACCAACACCGGCAGCCGCGGTGCCCTGTTCGACACGCCGATCATCAACCAGCCGCAGGTCGGGATCCTCGGGACCGGTGCGGTGGTCAAGCGGCCCGCGGTCGTGGACGACCCCGAGCTGGGCGAGATCATCGCGGTGCGCTCGAAGGTGTACCTCGGGCTCACCTACGACCACCGGATCGTCGACGGCGCCGACGCCGCCCGCTTCCTCACCACCCTGCGCGGACGCCTGGAGGAAGGCGCGTTCGAAGCCGAACTGGGCCTGTGATCGATCTCCTGTAATCGGTCTGTGGTCGAAGACGTCGAAGACCACGCCTGGCGGGCGCACCGGGCCGACTCGCCCGCCAGGCACGCACGGGTGAGGATCAGCCGGTGGACGTCGTTGTTTCCGGTGCCTCGGGTCTGATCGGGTCGGCGCTCGTCCCGGCCCTGCGAGCGGGCGGGCACACCGTGCGCACCCTGGTCCGGCGGCCCGTCCGGGACGATTCGGAGATCCGCTGGGATCCACTCCGCGGCACGCTCGACCCAGCCGCGCTGGCCGAGGTCGACGCCGTCGTCCATCTCGCCGGTGCCGGAGTCGGCGACCACCGCTGGACCGACCGTTACAAGCGGCGGATCCTCGACAGCCGGGTGGCCGGGACGACTCTGGTGGCCGCCGCCGTGGCCGCTGCCCACCCGCGTCCGCGGGTGCTGCTGTCAGCGAGCGCGATCGGCTGGTACGGCGACACCGGAGACCGGTCGGTCGACGAGTCCGAGCCCCGTGGCACCGGTTTCCTCGCCGAGGTGACGGCCGCGTGGGAGGCGTCCACCGCCGCCGCCGAGAACGCCGGTGTACGCGTGTGTCACCTGCGCTCGGGGGTTGTCCTGTCGCCGCACGGCGGTGCGCTGGCCAGGCAGCTCCCGCTGTTCCGGCTCGGGCTCGGTGGCCGGCTGGGCTCGGGCCGGCAGTGGCTGAGCTGGATCACCCTGGCGGACGAGACAGCGGCGATCATCTTTCTGCTGACCGCGGACGGCCTACGGGGTCCGGTGAACCTGACCAGCCCGGCACCGGTCACCAACACCGCGTTCACCCGGGCGCTCGGCGCGGCTCTGCGCCGACGGGCGATCCTGCCGGTGCCGGCTGTCGCGTTGCGGATCGCCCTCGGCGGCTTCGCCGACGGCGGCGTGCTCGTCTCCCAGCGCGTCCTGCCGCGCAGGCTCACCGAAGCCGGGTTCACGTTCTCCCACGCCGACATCGACACAGCTCTCGGCGCTGTGACCGCCGGCACGGTGACCACCGGTACCTCCTGGCCCGGGTCGTGAAGGATCGGCGGCCGGTCGCCGGCCGATGTTCAGCCGGCAGGGTCGACGGACAGGGCAACGCGCCATCCCCTGTCGGTCTTCACCAAGGTGACGTCGGACTGCCGCCGGTCATGGCCCGGCTGCTGTGCCAGGACCGTTCCGGCGGTGTCGACGAACGTATACGGCGGGAGCCGGTAGGTGATCCGCAGCACCGTCTTCTCGCTTCCGCTCTCCCGGACGGCGAGATCAATGATCTCTTGTCGTAAACCGGACGTCCTGCCGCCCTTGGCCACCATCTGCCGCATCAAGGTGAGGTCCCGCGCGTAGGCGGTGCTGTCCAGCGCGTCCGCGTCCAGCAGACCGACCTCGTCGGCCTGCGCGAAGGCACGGCTGCGCGCGTTGTCCAGGCTCACCAGGACGTCCCGCCATGCCTGCTCGGGGGCGGGCGGCTGCCCTGACAGCCCTGCGGAGCGCGCGGTGACCAGCAGACCGCCGGCGGGCAGGCCGACGAACACGACGAACGCGGCCACGACGAGCAGGATCCGCCGCCGGCTGCCGAGCGAGGCGCGCCCGCCGGTGGGCACCGCAGGCGTGCCGACGTGGGTGGTGGCGGATCGCCTGCCGCCCGTCCGGGTACCTCCGGGACGTGCGCTTCCGGGACGTGCGTTCCCTGTACGGGGGCGCGTCGCACGTGCGGTCACCGCACCAGCGGTCCCGGCAGCGGCGGTCCCGGCACGGGCGGTCCCGGCACGGGCGGTCCCGGAGCCGCCGGGGGCGGCTGGAGCCCGGCGGCCCCTCCGCGCCGCCGGCTCGGATGTCCGCGACGTGCGCGGGAGGCGGGTCGGCGGCGACCCGATCGGAGGCGCGAGCCGCACCCTGTCGGTTGCCGCCTGCCCCGGGGCACCGTCTCGTCCGGCCGGCAGCATGGGCAGCGGGAGCACCGTGGCCACCTCGCCCACCAGCGACCCGGGGATCTGGGCCTCCGGCAGCGCGGAAAGAACATCCTCGCGCTGCCTTCGGCCCTCCAGCCGGACCGGCGCGGGATGACAGCTACGTGCCAGCGCCGCGGCCAGCTCCTCCGCCGTCGGTCTGCGGACGGGGTCGTCGACCAGGGCGGGCGCGACGGCGACGGCGACCGCGGCCGCGTCCGGCCCGGTGGCATGCGGCATCGCCGCGAGCAGCAGACCGGCAAGGTCACCGACGTCCACCGGCGGTGTGGTGGACGAGCCCCCGAGGCCGGCGATACCCGTCCCCGCCAGCACCGGCCGGCCGTTCGGTTCGAGCAGGACGTCGGCGAGATCGAGCCGACCGTGCACGACACCGGCGGAATGCGCCGCGGCCAGCGCCTGGGCGAGCGGCAACCCGACCGTCACCACCTCACCGGGGTCGAGGCGCTCCCGGACCCCGAGCAGCCGGGCCAGGTTGACCGCCCCGTTGACCGGCTCCGACACGACGGCAATACCCTCGGACGTCGCGATCACGTCGATGACCGGAACAAGATGTGGATGGCTGAGCTCGACCAGCAGCCGCGCCGACCTCATCGCGGCCTCACGACCGGCCGCGTCCGGCGGCAGCCTGACCCGCCGGAGCGTGCACTCGGCCCCGGTGGCCACGACGCGGCCGGCCCACACGTCC
>NZ_CAAAFT010000380.1:4368-5760 GCF_900634765.1 Candidatus Protofrankia californiensis
GCCTGACCCGCCGGAGCGTGCACTCGGCCCCGGTGGCCACGACGCGGCCGGCCCACACGTCCCCGGCGCCGGCGTCCCGGACCCGGGCGCGCAACACGACTCCGGGTACGGGAGGATCGACCGGGTTCTCACGTCCACCACGAGAACCGGTGGAATCGTACATTGAGGTCACAAACCGTGACGGTAAGCCGAAAAAACCATTCTGTGCAGCCCTCCCCATCAAACTGTGGATAACTCTCGCCGAGAGCGGGTCAGGGTACGGTGGCCGCGGCGCACGGCCGTGAATGCCACGGACGCTACGAATACGGTAAAACGCCGAACAGCACGGGCATGCACGGGCATGCGGGCACAGGCATGTGCGGGCACGGACACGGAGGCCGGACGATGAACATCCTCGCGACCAGCGGCGGCTTCCTGCCGGACGGGCGCTGGGGCGCACGGGTCGGCCCGCTGATCCACCACGCGCTGCGCCTGGCCGGGGATCCGGCGCGTCCGAAACTGTGCCTGCTGGCCACCGCCGTCGGCGACGACCCGGCCGCCTACGCGCGTTACTACGCCGCGCTCGCGCGGGACACCCCGCAGGTGCACGCGTCCCACCTGGCGCTGTTCCCGATGCCGAACGTCCCCGACGCCCGCTCGCACCTGCTGGACCAGGACGTGGTCTGGGTAGGGGGTGGCAGCGTGGCGAACCTGCTCGCTGTGTGGCGCACACACGGCCTCGACGTGATCATGCGGGAAGCGTGGGAGGCAGGCGTGGTCCTTGCCGGAGTGTCCGCGGGATCGCTGTGCTGGCACGCCGGGGGCACCACCGACTCGTTCGGGCCGGACCTGCGACCGGTCACCAATGGAATCGGCCTGCTGCCGTTCAGCAACACCCCCCACTACGACTCAGAGCCGGGCCGGCGTCCGCTTTACCAGCAGCTGGTCGCGGACGGGACGCTGCCGCCGGGCTGGGCCACCGACGACGGGGTCGGCCTGCACTTCCAGGGGACCGAGCTGGTGGAGGCCGTGGCCGACCGGCCGGACGTGTATGCGTGGAGGATCGAGCGGACCTCGACCGAGGGCAACACAACCGGGGGCAACACAACCGAAAGCAGCGCAACCGGGGGCGGTACGGCTGAGGGCAGCACGGCGGACGACGGTACGGTTACGGCCGGTACGACCGGGGGTGTACTGGAAACGTCTGTCATCCCTCGGCTGCTGTCAGGAGTGTGACGCCCGCGGTGTCTTGCCGCGGGCTCTGGGAGGACACCGCGGGTGAGCGTAGCCTCATTTTCATGGAGGTCATGCGCCCAGGCCTGATGCCCTACGACGAGGCGTGGCAGCTGCAGCGCACGTTGGCCGACCGGCGGATCGCCGGCGATGCGGCCGACACCTTGATCCTCCTGGAAC
>NZ_CAAAFT010000380.1:5785-13589 GCF_900634765.1 Candidatus Protofrankia californiensis
ATGCGGCCGACACCTTGATCCTCCTGGAACATCCCAGCGTGTACACCGCCGGTCGGCGGACGCAGCCGTGGGAGCGCCCGTTCGACGGCACTCCGGTGGTGGACGTCGACCGTGGCGGCAAGATCACCTGGCACGGGCCGGGGCAGATCGTGGGCTACCCGGTGGTGCGGCTACCCAAGCCGCTGGACGTGGTCGCCTATGTCCGCGCCCTCGAGGGAGCCCTGATCGCGATCTGCGGGGACTTCGGTATGCCGGCCACCCGGGTGGCCGGACGTACCGGAGTGTGGACCACCGACGGGGAGCGCAAGCTCGCGGCGATCGGTGTCCGGGTGCGCTATCGGGTCGCTTATCACGGTTTTGCCCTCAACTGCTGTCCGGATCTCGGCGCCTTCACCAGAATCGTCCCGTGTGGCCTGTCCGATGTCGGGGTAAGCAGCCTGAGCAGGGAACTCGGCCGGACCGTGACCGTCGAGGAGGCACTGCCCATCGTGGAACGCCGCGCGGTCGAGGCACTGACGGCCTTCGTCATCCGGCCACGGGCCGTGGACGACCTACCAGCGCCGGGCGAGGACGAGGTACCGGTGCCCGGCGGCACGGTGCTGGCGCGGGAGACGGAGATGGCACGGTGACCACCGACAGCACGGTGACGATTCCGGCGCCCGAGGGCCGGAAGATGCTACGGCTGGAGGTCCGTAACGCGTCCACGCCGATCGAGCGCAAGCCGTCGTGGATCCGGACCCGCATGCGGACCGGCCCGCAGTACTCCGACATCAAGGGGCTCGTACACGACAAGGGCCTGCACACGGTGTGTGAGGAGGCCGGCTGCCCGAACATCTACGAGTGCTGGGAGGACCGGGAGGCGACCTTCCTCATCGGCGGCGAGGTGTGCACCCGCCGATGCGACTTCTGCCAGATCGACTCGGGACGCCCGGCCGCGTTCGACGCCGACGAGCCACGCAGGGTCGCCGAATCGGTGCAGGCGATGGGTCTGCGCTACGCGACCGTGACCGGGGTGGCACGCGATGACCTGCCCGACGGCGGGGCGTGGCTGTACGCCCAGACGGTCCGTGAGATCCACGCGTCCTGTCCGGGCACCCGTGTCGAACTGCTCATCCCCGACTTCCACGCCCGTCCGGAGCAGCTTGCCGAGGTCTTCGGGGCAGCGCCCGAGGTGCTCGCCCACAACATCGAGACGGTGCCGCGGGTGTTCCGGCGGATCCGGCCGGGGTTCCGGTACGACCGGTCGCTGGAGGTGCTCCGGCGGGCCCGCGACGCGGGTCTGGTGACCAAGTCCAACCTGATCCTGGGGCTCGGCGAAGAGCCCGCGGAGATCCTGTCAACCATGGCCGACCTGCTGGCTGCCGGCTGTGAACTGCTGACCATCACCCAGTACCTGCGGCCCAGCCCCCGCCACCATCCGGTGGCGCGCTGGGTGCGCCCCGAGGAGTTCACCGACCTGCGCGCGCAGGCCGAACAGATGGGGTTCGTGGGCGTGCTCGCCGGTCCGCTCGTGCGTTCGTCCTACCGCGCCGGACGCATGTACCAGCAGGCGATCGAGCATCGCGACGGCACCGACGGCCCGGGCGCACGTCCGCAGGCACGTTCAGAGGCCCGTCCAGGCACAAAAGGTACCGAGACACATAGTCCCACCCCTGGCCACTCTAACTACGCAGAGTAACTATCGCGGTGGTGTGCCCGCCCCAGCGGCACTAGTGTCATCCGACAGTAACCGCTGCGCAACGAGCAGATCAAGACTGAGATCATGACCGACAATGCGTTCGACCGGCCCGGGAGATCTACGTGATCCTGCTGAAGTCACTACTGACCGCCGTCGAAGAACTGACCCTTCTCCTCCTCCCCCACGGCGGCCAGCGAACAGCGCGTCGTAACGCCTGGCGTGCTGCCGCCGACCTGCAGGTGGGCGCCGGTCAACACGCCGAGGCTTCGTGGAAGATCGTGCGCTCCAGGCCACAGACCGGTGGACGGATGGCGATCGCCACCGAGCGTTGAGTACCCCGGGCACCTCGGCACCACGCTCGGGCAACACCCGATCCAGGTCGTAGGCTCGCGGTCATGGCGCGCACAAACAAGTCCGACGGCAAGGTGTCCGCTGCCGGAAAAGCCGCAGCGGGAGGCGAACGCACGAAAGGGGCCGACGGCAAGGCCGCCGGGCCGGGGCGCCTCACGCAGATCAGGACGGTGTTCCGACTCACCCGACAGCGTGATCCGCGAGCGGTGTGGTGGTCGCTGCTCGGCCTGCTGATCCCCGTGGCGATCGGCGTGCTGCTCGGGCTCGTCGTCGGCCCATTGTGGGTGTGGCTGCCCATCGGGATCATGCTGGGGCTGATCAGCGCCATGAACGTCTTCAGCCGCCGGGTCCAGCAGACCGCGTATGCCGAGATGGAGGGCCAGCCCGGTGCCGCCGCCGGGATCATCGAGCGTATGCGCGGAGACTGGCGGATCACGCCTGCTGTGGCGGTCAACCGCTACCAGGACGTCGTGCACCGCGTGGTGTGCCGCGCCGGCGTAGTGATCATCGCCGAGGGTCGGGGGCGCGGCCAGCGCGACCTGCTCGGCACCGAGGTCCGCCGCGTCCGCAAGGTGATCGGTGAAACGCCCGTCCACGACATCGTGATCGGCAACGGGCCCGGCGAGGTACCCCTGCCGAAACTGCGGTCGACGCTGATGCGCCTGCCACCCGCCCTGCGACGCGGCGAGGTGGAGCCCCTTGCACGGCGGCTACGGGCGGTGAGCTCGCCAACCCTGCCCATCCCGAAGGGCCCCATCCCCCGCAGCATCCCCCGCGGAGGAAAAATCCGGTAGATCCCCACCGGGGGCTTCGCAGCCATTGGGGATCCCCTACCTCGAGAGCTGGCCATCACGCGGGGTTCGCGATCTTCCCCGGAGATCGCAAACGGGAATCACCCACAGCCTCAACCACTTCGCCGCAATTTGGGGACATCCCCTACCGCGAGGGTTGGCCGTCGCCCCGGGTCGGGGAAGGGCGGGCCAAGCCCCGGCCGGGATCGCGGACGACCACCGTGCCGGCCGCGCGGTCGTGGGTGCCGCGCAGGTCCCGGTCCCAGATGAAGGCCGGGATGGCCAGGCCCAGCAACACGGTGCGGACCGCGCTCCAGAACCATCCCGCCCGGCGGTGGTCGCTCACCCTGATGACGCGGATACCGACCATGCGCATCCCGATGGTCTGCCCGTTGACCGCGATCAGGACGAGCTCCTCCAGCAGGAAGGCAAGGTAGACGGCGAGCCCGCGGGCGTCGACCGAGTAACGGAGCCCGAACAGCACCGGGACGCCGGCCAGCAGGTTGGCGATAACGGCGTCCACCGCGAACGCCGCCAGCCGGTGACCGACGCCGACCACCGCGCCGGGACCGTCGGCCGGCAGGCCGAGCCGGACACCGGGCGGGGTGTCCCGGGGAAGTTGTGGACCTTCCAGCCAGTTTCCGAGTGCGCGTCCCACGGGGCAAGCCTATGCCTGGCAACCGCCTCGAAAATCCAGTCACCCGGAGTAACAATTCCCTGCCGTGTTACAGTCACGAAACGACTTCGTCATGTTTACGGAACCATATGGAGTTACGGTCCGCATCGGGGCATGGCGTATCCTTCCTATCCACACGGCCATGAAGCTCCCTTGGAGGGTGGATGTTCACAAACGCCGATGACGTACTTCGCTACATCGCGGACGAGGGCGTCGAGTTCGTCGACGTCCGCTTCTGCGACCTTCCTGGGATTATGCAGCACTTTACGATCCCGACCGAGGTTTTCTCCGGCTCGGTGTTCACCGACGGCCTGATGTTCGACGGGTCCTCGATACGCGGGTTCCAGGCGATCCACGAGTCCGACATGCTGCTGCTGCCGGATCCGACCACGGCCTTCGTCGATCCGTTCCGTGAGCACCGGACGCTCGCGATGACCTTCTTCATCCATGACCCGATCACCCGAGAGGAATACTCTCGCGACCCGCGCAACACCGCGAAGAAGGCCGAGGCCTACCTGCGGGGTACAGGTTTCGCGGACACCGCCTACTTCGGCCCGGAGGCCGAATTCTACATATTCGACGACGTCCGCTACGACTACAATCCATACGGTTCCCTGCACGCCGTGGACTCCATCGAGGCGGCCTGGAACACCGCCCGCAAGGAGGAGGGCGGAAACCTCGGCTACAAGCCCAGGTTCAAGGGGGGTTATTTCCCGGTCCCCCCGACCGACCATTTCACCGACCTGCGGTCGGAGATGACCCGGGCGCTGATCAGGGCCGGTATCACCGTCGAGATGCAGCATCACGAGGTGGGGACCGCCGGGCAGGCGGAGATTGACATTCGCTACGACACCCTGCTGCGGACCGCCGACAACCTGATGCTCTACAAATACATAATCCGCAATGTCGCGCTCTCCCGCGGCAAAACCGTGACCTTCATGCCGAAGCCGCTCTTCCAGGACAACGGCTCGGGGATGCACGTCCACCAGAGCCTGTGGCAGGGCGACGACCCGCTGTTCTACAGCGAGAGCGGCTACGGCGGCCTGTCGGAGCTCGCCCGCTACTACATCGGCGGGCTGTTGCACCACGCGCCGGCGCTGCTGGCGTTCACCAACCCGACCACGAACTCCTACCGGCGTCTCGTGCCGGGCTACGAGGCACCGGTCAACCTGGTCTACTCGGCTCGTAACCGCTCGGCCTGCTGTCGCATACCGCTCAGCGGCGTCTCGCCCAAGGCGAAGCGGATCGAGTTCCGGGTCCCCGACCCGAGCTGCAACCCGTATCTGGCCTTCGCCGCGATGTTGATGGCCGGCGTGGACGGGATCCGCAACAAGATCGAACCGCCGGACCCGATCGACAAGGATCTCTACGATCTGCCACCGGATGAGCTGGCGGCCGTGCCGCAGGTGCCCGGATCGCTGGAGAAGGTGCTGGAGGCTCTCGAGGACGACCACGAGTTCCTGACCGAGGGGAGCGTCTTCACCCCCGACCTGATCGAGACCTGGATCGACTACAAACGCGTCAACGAGGTCGACGCAATTCGGCTCCGGCCGCATCCGTACGAATTCCAGCTCTACTACGACATCTGACGGGCGGGACGGCGGCCGAAAGCCACGCGCCTCGTTCGGCCGGTAATTCGGCCGGTGGTCCGGTCGGACGCTTCGGCCGGACCACCGGCGGAACGGTCCGGCCGGGTGAACCGCGATATCACTGAAACCGCGAACGAGGTGGCGGGCTGCCCGGCCCGTCCCCTCCGTGGAACATTTCTTCCCAGCATTCCGGGGACGTAACCCTCGGGAGACTCGGGCCTCCGGCGGCACGAAAAGAACATGGTCGCACCGCCTTTGGCCTGTCGGGCGGACCGAGTTGTTTCGGAGCACCCGGAAAGCCGAACCGACCGGAAACGCGTGATTGACCGGAAATTTACCGCGGTGAAACTGTGCGGAAACCGGACGCGACGAAGATCCGGACGGACCCTCTTGGCACCCGCGGCCCGGGTCGAACAATCCGCAGGTGCGCGATGAGAAACTCCGCTACGTGTCATGTCAACCACGGGGAGTATGAGTGAGTTACCAGGCCGAGTACATCTGGATCGACGGGACCAAGCCGGAGCCCCTGATGCGGAGTAAAACCCGTATCGTTGCCGACGGCAAGGAACCGGACATCTGGGGCTTCGACGGCTCAAGCACGAACCAGGCGCCGGGATCCAACTCGGACTGCGTCCTGCGGCCCGTGTTCACCTGTCCGGACCCCCTGCGCGGCGGTGACAACATCCTGGTGCTGTGCGAGGTCGAACTGACCGACTTCACCCCGCACCCGACCAACACCCGCGCGTTCTGCCGCCAGGCTTTCGAGAAGTACGCCGACCAGTCACCCATGTTCGGTATCGAACAGGAATACACCTTCTTCCAGAAGGGCCGGCCACTGGGCTGGCCCGAGGTGGGCTATCCGGCCCCCCAGGGTCCCTACTACTGCGGTGCCGGCGGCGAGAAGATGGTCGGCCGTGCGATCGTCGAGAAGCACACGCAGGCATGCCTCGACGCGGGCCTCGCCATCGAGGGCACCAACGCAGAGGTCATGATGGCCCAGTGGGAGTTCCAGATCGGCGTGCTCCCGCCCCCCGCCATCGGCGACCAGATCTGGGTCGGACGCTGGCTGCTCCACCGGGTCGCCGAGGAGTTCGACGTCACCGTCTCCTTCGCGGCGAAACCGATTCCCGGTGACTGGAACGGCGCGGGCGCGCACACCAACTTCTCCACCAAGGCCACCATGGAGAGCTGGGACGCCATCGTGACCGTGTGCGAGGCACTCGGCACCCGCGTCCTGGAGCACGTCAAGAACTACGGGCACGGGATCGAGCAGCGCCTGACCGGTGAGCACGAGACCGCTCCGTACGACAAGTTCTCCTGGGGCGCCTCCGACCGCGGCGCGTCCATCCGCATCCCGTGGGCTGTGGAGAAGGCCAAGAAGGGCTGGATCGAGGACCGTCGTCCCAACGCCAACATGGACCCCTACCTGGTCACCGGCCTGATCGTCGACACCTGCTGCAGCGCGCTCGCGGGCACGAAACCCACCCTGGTCATCCCCGGTCAGAAGGAAGCGACGGACGCGATCGTCACGGTCTGACCCGCCCGGGTAACCGCTGTACCACCTGTACCGCCGTAGGCCGCCGGACCCACCGCAGGCAGGGTGCGTCCGGCACCACGGCGCTCCGGCACCACGGCGCTCCGGCAGGTGCGCCGACCAGGGCAGGTGCACTGACCAGCACCTGCCCGGCGGCATCTACCCGTCCAGTCCGTCCAGCTCGCGTCTGTCCAGTTCGCGGGCGAACACGGCCTCCACCACCGCACGTGCATGTGCGCCGACGCGCCGGTAGTCACTCACCAGCGCGTCGGTCCGATCCGCCGGGTAGCCGACCGCGCCGGCGACCTGGGCCAGCGCCCGCGGCTGACGTGGCAGCACGTCACCGGGACGTCCCCGGGTCAACATGATCGCATTGCGGATACGGGACGCCATGGTCCACGCCTGTGTGAGCGTCGCCGCCTCGCCCGGATCGAGCAGACCGGTCGCGGCCGCCGCGCGCAGCCCCGCGAGTGTGGAGGTCGTGCGCAGGGCGGGTACACGGTGGGCATGCCGCAGCTGCAGCACCTGCACGGCCCATTCCACGTCGGCAAGACCGCCCGGACCGAGCTTGAGGTGCAGGGTGTGGTCCACGCCCGCGGGGATGCGCTCCGCTTCCATCCGGCCGCGCAACCGGACGACCTCGGCGACCACGCCGGGCCTCAGGTTCGACGGATAGCGGATCTTGTCCACCCACGAGCAGAACCGTTCGCCGAGGGCGGCGTCCCCCGCGACCGGGCGCGCCCGCAGCAGCGCCTGCGCCTCCCAGCCCTGCGACCACCGGTTGAAGTAGGCGGCGTAGCTGGCAAGGGTGCGGGTCATCGGACCGGTACGGCCTTCCGGGCGAAGCTGCGCATCCAGTATCAGGGGTGGATCACCGCCGGCGGGCAGGGCCAACAGCCGCAGCAGTTCGGCCACAACCATCCGTGCCGCATCAGCAACTTCACTGTCCGTGACAGCGCTGTTGGTGCTCTCCTCTGCCGGCTCGTGGACGAACACGACATCGGCGTCGCTGCCGTAGGACAGCTCCCCGCCGCCGAGACGTCCCATCGCGATCACCGCGATCCTCGCCGGGACGGGCCGGCCGGCCTCCTGTTCGAAGCGGCGTTGCGCGATGAACAGGGCCGCTTCGATCGTCGCCGCGGCAGCGTCCGACAGGGCCCGGCCCACCGCGGCGACGTCCAGCAG
>NZ_CAAAFT010000380.1:13741-20255 GCF_900634765.1 Candidatus Protofrankia californiensis
CGATCGTCGCCGCGGCAGCGTCCGACAGGGCCCGGCCCACCGCGGCGACGTCCAGCAGCCCGAGTAGGTCCGCGCAGGCCACCCGGATCAGCTCGACCCTGCGTACCGCACGCGCCCGGACGACCGCCTGCTCCCGGACCGGGTTGCGGCGGGCGATCGCGATCAGCGCCCGGACGAGCTGCTCACGGCCGCTGGGCTGCAGATCACCGGTGGTGCGCAGCAGCCGCACGGACTCCGGGGCGCGCTGCATCAGGTCCGCGACGTAGGTGCTCGCAGCCAGCAGGCGGGACAGCCGTTCGGCCGCGCCGCTTTCGTCGCGCAGCAGCCGCAGGTACCAGGGGGTGTGCCCGAGTGCCTCGCTGACCTGGCGGTAGGCGAGCAGACCGGCGTCGGGATCGGCGGCGTCGGCGAACCAGTGCAACATCGCCGGAAGCAGGCGACGCTGGATCGTCGCGGTCCGGCTGACTCCGTTGGTCAGCGCCTCGATGTGGCGCAGCGCACGCGCCGTGTCGGCGAAGCCCAGTGCGGCCAGGCGGTCGCGGGCCTCCGCCGGTGTCAGGCGGACCTCCTCAGCGGACAGCCTGGCCACCGCCTCCAGCAACGGCTGGTAGAACAGCCGTTCGTGCAGACGGCGCACGAACCGGGCGACACGGGCGTGCTCGGCCTCCATCCGCTCGGCGGTGGCAAGACCGAGGGAACGGGCCAACCAGCGCATCTCGGCAGGGTCACGGGGCAGGGTGTGCACCCGGCGCAGGCGCTGGAGCTGGAGACGGTGCTCGGTGCCACGCAGGAAGCGGTAGGCGTCGGCGAGGCCGGCGGCGTCCCGGCGTCCCACATAGCCGCCGCGGGCAAGTGCGTCGAGCGCGGACAGGGTCGCGGCGGTACGCAGCTTCGGGTCGGTCCGGCCGTGCACCAGCTGGAGCAGCTGGACGGCGAACTCCACGTCGCGCAGCCCGCCGGGGCCGAGCTTGAGGTCACGGTCGGCGTCCGCCCTGGGTAGTGACCGTTCCACCCGCCGACGCATCGACCGCACGTCGGTGACGAAACCGGGCCGGGACGCCGCCGACCAGACCAGCGGCCGCACCGCGGCGCACAGCCGCTCCCCCACCTCACGGTCGCCGGCGACCGGGCGTGCCTTGAGCAGCGCCTGGAACTCCCAGGTCCTGGCCCAGCGCCGGTAGTAGGCGTCGTGGCTGGCCAGGGTCCGCACCAGCGGGCCGTCCCGCCCTTCGGGCCGCAGCCCCACGTCGACCTGGAACAGCGCTCCCTCGCTCGTGACCGTCCCGCAGGCCCTGACCATGCCCACGGCGAGGCTGGTCGCCGTGCCCAGCGCCGCAGTCTCCTCACTGCGGGTCATGGCTGGATGATCGTCGTCGCAGCCGGGTTCGGCCACGAAGAGCACGTCGACGTCACTGACGTAGTTCAGTTCCCGGCCGCCGCACTTGCCCATACCGATGACCGCGAGGCGCACCGGTGGAGCCGACAGCGATATCGCCGACCGCGCGACCGCGAGCGCGGCGTCCAAAGCGGCCGCCGCCAGGTCGGCCAGCTCCACCGTGGCGTCGTCGAAGGCCACCGCGCCGGTCAGATCGCGTGCCGCCAGGACCATGAGGGCACGGCGGTAGGCGACGCGTAACGCGTCGAGGACGTCGGTGCCGTCGCCCGCGGCCCGCGGCAGGGGCGCGTCCGGATCCGCACCGACAGCGCGCAGCAGCTGCCCACGGGTCAGACGGGCGTTCGGTGGCACCCGCATCAGGCTGTCGTCGGCAAGCACCCGCCAGTCGCCGGGATGGCGTACAAGATGGTCGCCGAGGGCGGTGCTTGCCCCGAGCACCGCCACGAGCCGGGCACGCAGGCCGGGCTGCGCATCCAGGACGGCGAGCAGCTCGCGCCCGACGGCCTCCGGTGCGGTCTCCGCGATCCGCTCGATCGCCGCGAGCGCGAGGTCGGGATTGGCGGCCTGGGCGAGTTCCGCCAGCAGGGCGTTGTCGTAAAGATCGGTGACACCGGACGGCGCGGCAACGCACATGCCGGCGCCCGCGGCGCCGGCCGGATGCTCGTCGTCGTGGTCGACCAGGCCGAGTCGCCGGATCGTGACGGCGAACCTGTCCACGTTGCTGAAGCCCATCCGGGCCAGCTGCGCCTGCACGGAGCTCCCACGCGGATGCGTAGCGCCGGGATCACCATGCATCCGCACCGGCCCGACCTGGGAAACTTCGCCCACACGTCCATCCTCGTCCCCGGGCAGCCGTGCCGGCGGCCCGGGTCGGATGCGTCGGTTTTCCCCGGCTTCCCGCGGCTTTCTCCCGGCGCAGCCGGGATCCGGTCAGCGGCAGCCAGTAGACCCGGCAGGCGGGGCCCTCAGCGCAGCCAGGACACGAGGACAACCCCGACCACTATGATCACGCCGAGGAGAGCGGCTGCCGCGCGTCCCGGGCCCCCTCGCCCGGCGACGACCGCCGCCCGGACACCGGCGCCGGCAAGCCGCAGCAGCAGGAAGGCGATGCCGACCGCCGGGAGCGCGAGGACCGCGGCGTCCGCCGCTTCCGCGATCATGGCTGCCGGCTCCCCCGCTCCGGCGGAGCGCGCGGCGAGCGCGGCCTGGGCCCGCACCGAGGTCACAGCCCGCGTGACCACACTCGGAGCGATCATGATGATGAGGACGAGGTTGGTGGCCAGCAATGGTGCCATGACCAGCACCCATGCTGTGATCGTTCGTTGCGCCCGGCGGGTGAGGGCGGTGACCCGTGGATCAGGGATCCGATTCCGGTTCCGGTTGCGGCCACGGTTGCGACGTCGGTGCCGTCCCCCGGTGCTGGTCCACCGCTGACAGCGCTCACGCCCGTGGTGCAGCCAGGCGGACAGCACCGGCCCGATCCGGGCGAACAGGTCCGGAACCCCAGCAAGATCACTGAGAATGTAGTAACCGTCCAGCCGGAGCACCGGTACGAGCTGCTGGAACGCCTCCAGATGGACGAGCAGGACGATGACGACGAGTGCGTCCGCACGACCGACCGCAAAGGCGATCCCAAGGCCGACGATAAAGATCGCGTTGAAGTACACCCCACCGAGATCGGTTCGCAGCCGGGCGGTGCGGTTCAACCGGTAGGCGTCGGTGACGTCGGTGTAGAAGGCCGGCCACAGCAGGTACATGCCGCATCCGATCACCCCTGGTCGGCCGCCTCCGTAGTGGCAGGCAGCGGCATGGCCGCATTCATGAAAGATCATGGACACGAACGTGCCGCCGAGAACCGCGAGGATGAGCGCCGGACTGGCCAGAACGTGATGTATCTGCGCGGTGACACTGGATGAGGTGAGCAGCCAGACGTCCAACATGACCACAGCGGTCAGGACGCCGGTCACGACCGTCGGACGAAACAGCGGCGCGAGGACACGCGCGAGCACGCCCACGGCCGGTGCCGGCATGAGCGTGCGACGACCGGCAAGCCCCAGCAGCGGGGTCACCCGCGGCGTCGCGGTGGCCCCGCGACCGCCCGCGATCACTCCGAGGGGGATCAGCTTCGTCGTCAGCAGATACTCGACGTTGTCCGCGCTGACCGTACGCCCGCTGACCGCACGTACACGGTCCGCGATCGCGGGGATGTCCCGGCTGCCGTCCGCGGCGTCGACGATGTTCACCAACAGATCGGTGAGTGTGATGACCTGGCCGTCACAGCGGCGGACCAGGAAGGCCCGGTTTCGCAGACCCGACCCGGTGAACTCGCCGAGCATCTGAAGACCACCCGCGGGAACCGGACGTCGAGGAACGGCCACCGGTGGCTCGCCGCTGGCGAGGACGGCCGTCGCCGGGCCGGCGGAACCGGCGGCGGAAATCGGGACGGACGTCGGACGAACCACCGGCGAACCCCCGTGAAGAAATCGTGTTCGCGAAGAAATCGTGTTCGCGAGGAGTTGTAGAGCATCCGGCAACAGGAGCGTGGGGCCGGGACGGATTGGTGGTGGTGAGTCGGTGCCGGCGGGAACAGCGCGACGGTCACGCACCACCGCCACCACCGGCACCGCGGAAACCGGCCGGCGAAAACCGGCCCGTTCAGAACCCGTTTAGAAATGGATGAAGAAGGCTCCGCCGACGAAGTCGGCTGCCGCGGCGAAGAGGCCACCGAACCACCCGCCGCTCCAGCCGATGTCGGTGTAGTCCCAGACGGCCATAGCCGAACGCTCCGGAAGCAGCTCGGCGTGTTCCGCCGCCAGCTCGGCAGCGTCAAGACCATTCGTAGTCGTCATATTTTGCTTCCCTCTCCGGATAGCGCTGTCCAACGAGCAGCCAGAAATGTTCGTACTTATTGCATAGTTATTTTGTACTTATTTCGTACGTGATGAACCGCAGGCGACCGCACCCGGTGGACGACGGGCACGGAAGCACGACCCGCATGAACGGCAGCGTTCGCCAAATGCCACCGATCGTGCCGCCATCGGCCGCTTTTGCGGTCCATCGAGACTGGACTGTAGAGGCCTAAGCGGCGGAGCGCAAGCAACCGACTACTTCTAGTCGCCATGAGGTCGAGCCCGAACCCGCGTGGACCGTTTTACGGTCTTTCTTACGGACCTGCCGCCATCCGCCCGGTATCGCCCGTTTCAGCAGGCCAAAGAAAGCGCGATCATGCTTTGCCCGCACTCGGGGCCCCTTCCCGGATCCCCGGTCGCCCTGCCGAAACCCCGCCGAAGCTCCCCGCGCCGGGCGAGGTCGGATCCGCTCGTCACGAGCACGGCCGGATCACGGCCGGATCACAGTATGGGCAGGTACCGGTCGATCTCGAAAGGCGTGACCTGGCGCCGGTACTCGGCCCACTCGGCTCGCTTGTTCCGCAGGAAGAACTCGAAGAGATCGGCGCCGAGCGTGTCGCGTACCATGGTCGACCTCTCCATGGTCGCGATCGCCTCCTCCAGTGTGCCGGGCAGCGCCGTGATACCCCGCTCGCTGCGCTGCGACTCGGTCAGGGTCCACACGTCGTCGGCTGCCGGCGGCGGGAGTTCGTAACCCTCCTGGATGCCCCGCAGCCCCGCGGCGAGCATCAACGCGAATGCCAGGTAGGGATTGCAGGCGCTGTCCGGCGAGCGGAACTCGATCCGGGTCGCGTTCGGCTTGTTCGGCTTGTGCAACGGCACCCGCACCAGGGCGGAGCGGTTGTTGTGCCCCCAGCACACATAGGCGGGCGCCTCCAGCAGCTCGCCGGCGCGCTGGTCGCCGACAATCCGCTTGTAGGAGTTCACCCACTGGTTGGTCACCGCGGTGATCTCGGCCGCGTGGACGAGGAGACCGGCGATGAACGCCTGCGCGACCTTGGAAAGATGATAGAGGTCGGTCGGATCGTAGAAGGCATTCCGGTCGCCTTCGAAGAGGCTGAGATGGGTGTGCATGCCGGACCCGGCCTGGTCGCTGTAGGGCTTCGGCATGAAGGTCGCGTAGATACCCTGCCGCAATGCGACCTCCTTCACCACCTGACGAAATGTCATGATGTTGTCAGCGATGGTCAGGGCGTCGGCGTACCGCAGGTCGATCTCCTGCTGACCGGGCGCCACCTCGTGGTGGCTGAACTCGACCGAGATCCCCAACCGTTCCAGCACCCCGATGGCCTGCTGCCGGAAATCATGGCTGATGTCGTTCGGAGTGAGGTCGAAATACCCGGAGTCATCAACCGGCGGCGGAACCGGCGCACCGCGCTTCGGCGGTTGCCGCAGCAGGAAGAACTCGATCTCGGGATGGGTGTAGAAGGTGAAACCGGCGTCCGCGGCGCTGGCCAGCGTCCGCCGCAGCACCCATCGTGAATCCGCCGGGGACGGCGCGCCGCCGGGCATGACGAGGTCGCAGAACATACGCGCGGTGACCGGATTTTCCCCGCGCCATGGCAACACCTGGAATGTCGACGGATCCGGCTTCGCGAGCATGTCCGCCTCGTGGACCCTGGCAAAACCCTCGATGGAGGAACCGTCGAATCCGATGCCCTCGGCAAGCGCTCCCTCAAGCTCGGCCGGCGCGATCTCGACGGACTTCAGCACGCCGAGGACGTCGGTGAACCACAACCGGACGAACCGGATGTCACGTTCCTCAAGGGTCCGCAGAACGAACTCCTGCTGCTTGTCCATGGCAGCCTCCGCGCTGAGGGTTCGGCTCGCCGTCGCGGGCGGGCAAGTGGTTCAAGAGCGCCGGTCGGATAGCTCCCAGCCGACCATAGCGACTGGCCTGCCCAAACGCCGCGGCGCGGCATCGCGGCAGCCGAATCGGTGACGCATCGTCACAACCGGATCCGGACCGGACCGGACGCTCTAGGCTTCATCCATGGCCCAGTTGCGCGTCGCGCTCGCCCAGGTCAACACCACCGTCGGCGATCTCGGAGCAAATGCGGACCTGGTGAGCGCCTGGGCGAAGCAGGCTCTGCGCTCCGGCGCGCATCTGGTGGCGTTTCCGGAGATGACGCTCACCGGCTATCCGGCCGAGGACCTCGTCCTGCGTCGCTCGTTCGCGCAGTCCTCCCGCGCGGCCGTCAATCGTCTT
>NZ_CAAAFT010000380.1:20774-21438 GCF_900634765.1 Candidatus Protofrankia californiensis
ATGACGCTCACCGGCTATCCGGCCGAGGACCTCGTCCTGCGTCGCTCGTTCGCGCAGTCCTCCCGCGCGGCCGTCAATCGTCTTGCCCGGCGCCTGGCCGACGAGGGCGCCGGAGAACTGGCCGTTGTCGTCGGCTATCTCGACAGTTCCCGCAATCCCACGCCACGCCTGGGCCGTCCCGCCGGCGAGCCGCAGAACGCGGCCGCCGTGCTGTGGCGGGGCGAGGTCGTGGCCCGCTACGCCAAGCACCACCTGCCCAACTACGGCGTGTTCGACGAGTTCCGCTACTTCGTTCCCGGCTACGAGTTCCCGGTCCTGCGCCTGCACGGAGTTGATGTCGGCCTCACGATCTGCGAGGACCTCTGGCAGGACGGCGGGCCCGTCGCGGTCGCGCGTGCCGCCGGGGTGGACCTGCTGGTGTGCATCAACGGATCACCGTACGAGCGTGGAAAGGCGTTCCAGCGCGACGAACTGTCCGCGGCCCGGGCGCGGGAGGCCGCTGCCGCGCTCGCGTACGTCAACCTGGTCGGCGGCCAGGACGAGCTCGTCTTCGACGGCGGGTCGCTGGTGGTGGACGCCCGCGGTCGCACACTCGCCCGCGCCGAGCAGTTCACCGAGACGCTGCTGACCGTCGACCTCGACCTGCCGGCCGGTGCAACGGGCA
>NZ_CAAAFT010000380.1:21463-22035 GCF_900634765.1 Candidatus Protofrankia californiensis
CCGGTGGACGCGGGCGACGGCACCACGATGGCGGTGACCCGCATCGTGCTGGCGGGCGAACCCGTCCCCGCCTTCGTCGCCCGCGCGCCCGCGGTAGCTCACCGGCTGGACTCCGCCGCTGAGCTCTACGCCGCGGTGGTCACCGGCACCCGCGACTACGTCCGCAAGAACGGGTTCGCCTCGGTCGTGCTGGGGCTGTCCGGCGGTATCGACTCGGCGCTGGTCGCCGCGATCGCCGTGGACGCCCTCGGCGCCGGCCGGGTGCACACGGTCGCGATGCCGTCGGTGCACTCCTCGGCCGGTTCCGTGGACGACGCCGCGGAGCTGGCCCGGCGCACCGGCGTCGTGCACACCGTGGTCCCGATCCAACCGGTGGTGGACGCCTTTCACGGCGCGCTGGCCGGCGCCGGCGGCCTCGCCGGCCTTGCCGCGGAGAACCTGCAGGCCCGGGTCCGCGGGACGCTGTTGATGGCGCTGTCGAACGCCCATGGTCATCTGGTTCTCACCACGGGCAACAAGAGCGAGCTTGCCACCGGGTTCTCCACGCTCTACGGCGACAGCGCGGGCGGCTT
>NZ_CAAAFT010000380.1:22060-28336 GCF_900634765.1 Candidatus Protofrankia californiensis
GATCAAGGACGTGCCCAAGACCCTGGTCTGGGAACTCGCCCGGTGGCGCAACGCGGAGGCGCTCCGCCGGGGCGAGACCCCGCCCATCCCCGAAGAGATCATCGTCAAGCCTCCGTCGGCCGAGCTCGCCCCCGGTCAGCTCGACTCCGATCGGCTGCCCGACTACTCCACATTGGACGCGGTACTCGATGACTACGTCGAACGGGACCAGGGCCGAACCGAACTGATCATGGCAGGCCACGACCCCGACACCGTGGAGCGGGTCATCCGCCTGGTGGACCTCGCCGAGTACAAGCGGCGGCAGAACCCCCCGGGACCCAAGGTGACCTCGAAGGCGTTCGGCCGCGACCGCCGGCTGCCGATCACCTCCCGCTGGCGCGAGCGGACGAGCCATCCGCCCGCCGCCGAGCCGCCACCCCTGGACGGCAGCGCCGAGCCGCCGCCCGCCGGCAGCGGTGCGGCTGACATGTCAACCCGTGGCTGACACCCCGGCCGCACCGGGTCCGGAGCGCCGCCGGATCCCCCGCAGGACTGTGTCGACCACACCGGTGACCCGGGAACCGCTGACATCACGTGAATGGCCGGTGTACTGCCAGTACGCGACGGATCCGATCAACATATCGATGATCATCTCGATGTCGATGTCGGGGCACAGCTCGCCCGACACGATGCCGTCACGCAGCAGCATGCCAACCCGGTCCCTCGCCGGGACCATGACCTGCCTGCGGTAGGTCTCGAAGAGGTCGGGATGATCCTCCTTCTCGGCCAGCAACCTGGGCATGATGCGACCGGACAACGTCTGGATGCTGTGCCTGCGCACGGTGTTCAGCCAGGCAACAAGATCGTCGCGTAGCGATCCGGTCTGCACCCCACCCGAGACGTCCGCGAGGGTGCCCAAAGCGTCGGAGACCAGCGCGTCCTTGGTCGGCCATCGCCGGTAGACCGTTGCCTTGCCGACCCCGGCCCGCGCCGCGACCGCTTCCATCGACAGCCCGGCGAACCCGCAGTCGGCGAGCGCATGCAGGGTCGCGCTGATGATTGCTTCGTCACGGCGGGTGTCTCGTGGACGTCCCGGCGCACGCAACGGCGGCTGCGCCGATCGCGCCGATCCGGGCGCGCGTTCGCTCGACATCGTCACGACGGACACTCCGCCAGGAACCTGACCCGAGGACAACCGACCCGGATACACCGCGTCGAGCACCAGGTCGAGCACCAGGTCGAGCGCCATGCCGGAGGCCATGTCGGGCGCCGCATCAGGCGCTGTATCGGGTGCCGTTGTGGGCGCCGCGGTGGGCGCCGCATCGGGCATGGCGCGGTGAGCCCGTCTACCCGGAGCCGCTTTCGTCCACCACTGCGGTGCCTGCTGTGCCCCATAGATCCCGTCCGCCGAAGTTGTGTCCCGACCATCAGGTAGCGCCTCGATATCCAAGATCGAAGTCTACGGTGAGCTGCGCCACGACGCATCTGTTTCCCCTACGGTGGCAGCATGGTGGTGACGCCGGGACGCGCCAGCGCCCGGACGGACCCACAGGAGATCGCATGAACATGACAGCAGGAGCGTGTTCCTCCCCGCCCACCTCCACGATCGGGGAAGCGACGACGCTGTATGGCGCGTCGACAGCATCGGGCACGTCAGGGTCAGCGGCTGCGACGAGGGGCACCGCGACTCGTCGCGGGAGGACGACGGTCAGGGACATCCAGGCGGCCAAGGACCGCGGAGAGAAGTGGGCGATGCTCACCGCCTACGACGCGACCACGGCCCGGATCTTCGACGATGTGGGCGTGCCGGTGCTGCTCGTCGGCGACTCGGCGGCCAACGTCGTCTACGGCTACGACACCACCGTTCCGGTGACGGTGGAGGAGATGCTGCCGCTGGTGCGGGCGGTCGTACGCGGGACCACCCATGCGATGGTTATCGCGGACCTGCCTTTCGGCTCCTACCAGAAGTCGGTGGAGCAGGCGATCGACAACGCGGCACGTTTCATGAAGGACGGCGGTGCCCAGGCGGTCAAGCTCGAAGGGGGCGCTCGGGTGGTCCCGCAGGTCGCCGCGCTGGTGGCGGCCGGCATCCCGGTCATGGCCCACCTCGGGCTGACCCCGCAGAGCGTGAACGTCCTCGGCGGCTATCGGGTGCAGGGTCGCGGTGACGCCGGAGACGCCCTGCTCGCCGACGCGCTCGCGCTGGAAGCGGCCGGCGCGTTCGCCGTCGTGCTCGAGGTGGTCCCGTCCGATCTGGCCGCCCGGGTGAGCAAGGAGCTGACCATTCCGGTCGTCGGCATCGGGGCCGGCCCGGACTGCGACGCGCAGGTCCTGGTCTGGCAGGACATGGCCGGCCTTTCCGACTCGCACACCCGGTTCGTCAAGCACTACGCCGACCTGCGCTCCGCCCTCACCGACGCGGCGCTGCGGTTCACCGAAGAGGTCCGCGGCGGCACCTTCCCCACAATCGAACACAGCTACCACTGATCAAGCCGGCGATCCGGTCCCCCGGGTGCGCGAAAAACATGATCGCGCGCCCTTTGGCCCACCGACGAGAGGGTTCCTGATCAGCTCTCCCGAAGGATGTGAATCCGATGCTGTGATCGCAGCATCGGATTCACATCGCTGAGCCGTCGTCATGCCGCTCGGCGGCGGCCGGCCTCGGTCGGGACGGGCCTGCCGACCGAGGTCGGGACGGGCTTCCTGATCTCGGTCGGGACGGGTCGTCAGGTCCGTGCGGGTGTGGTGACCGGCCGGGACAGCTGGGCGTCGAGCACCGCGCGCGCCGACACCAGCGACGGCCCGTACCAGGTCAGGTGACGGCCGGAGACGCACACCACCGGAGTACCCGCGAACATCTCCGGACCGTCGGTCGGGCTGAACGCATAGGGCTCGTCGGGCAGCACCACCAGGTCGACGGGCGGCACCTCGTCCAGGCCGATCCGGGGATAGCGTTCGGGATGGTCGGCGAGCACGTTGTCGATCCCGAGTCGATGCAGGACGTCACCGGTGAACGTGTCGCGGCCCACGGCCATCCAGGGCCGTCGCCACACCGGGATGAGGGCGCTGCGCCGCGGTCCCGAGTACGGCGCCGCCCACGTCGCGCGTGCGGTGGTCAGCCAATCCGGCCGGTCGAGCCCACAGGCGTCACGCAGCATCCGGTTGAGGCTCACCAGCGCGGTGTCCACGCTGGTCGGCGCCGTCACCCACACCGGGATGCCGGCCGCTCGCAGCCGGTCGAGATCAACGGCCCGGTTCTCCTCGGCATTGGCGCAGACCACGTCCGGGGCGAGCGAAATGATCATAGCTATGTCCGGGTTCTTCGTCCCGCGCACGCGCGTCACGTCGAGCCCGACCGGACGGGAGCACCAGGCCGTCACCCCCACCAGCAGGCCGGGCGCAGTGCGGGCGATGGCTTCGGTGAGGCTCGGGACGAGCGACACCACGCGGGTTACCCGCCGGGGTACCTCCACGTCGATACCAAGATCGTCACGACCGCTCGCCGTCACCGTTCTCACCCACCTCAGCCGGACCAGACGTCCGTCACGAAACGTCCGTCACGCGCAGACCCGCGTGGGCCTTGTAGCGCCTGTTCACCGAGATCAGGTTCGCGGTCAACCCCTCGACGGACGCGGCGTTACGCAGTCTGCCCGCGTAGACCCCGCGTATACCGGCGATCCTGCCTGCCAGGGCCGCGACGGTGTCGGTGGCGTGCCGGTCGTCGCCCAGGACGAGAACGTCGGTGTCGATCTCACTGACCGTCTCGTCCTCCAGCAGCACCGCGCTGACATGGTGGAACGCGGCCACCACGGTGCTGTCCGGCAGCAGCGCCGCGGCCTGCTGCGCCGCGCTTCCCTCGGGCACCGGAAGCACGAACGCGCCGCCCTTGTCGAAGCCAAGCGGGTTGACGCAATCCACAACGATTTTACCAGCGAGTTCGGACCGCAGGCTGGCGAGCAGTTCACCGTGGCCGTCCCAGGGCACGGCGACGATCACGATGTCGCCGGCGGCAGCGGCGGCGGAATTGTCCGCGCCGGTGACGACCCATCCGGCCGCACTCAGTTTCGCGGCCGCATCCCCGGCGCGTTCGGCGGAACGCGAGCCCAGCACAACCCGGTTGCCGGCGATGGCGAGACGGCGACCGAGCCCGCGGCCCTGCGGCCCGGTCCCACCGAGGATGGAGATCGTCAACAATGAGACGTCAGGTAGATCACCAGCTGAACCCATGGGTCACATCCTGCCGCATGACGTGCTTGCAGGGCATTCTGATCGTCACCGTATCGATCAGGCAAGCCTGCCCCGGACGCCTTCCGCAGGTCCCTCGGGGAGGAGAAATAGTGATCTTCAAACCCCTCCGGGCCTGCCGGCGCCGGAGCCTGGCAAACATGGTCCGCCGGCTATGGCGTGGTCGACCCGGAGGGCCGAAGACAAAGCGATCATGCTTCTCCCGCCGTGTTTCTCCCGCGCCGGTGCCGGACAACCACCCTCATGATCAATTTGGAGTTTATCCATACGACCGGATTCACCTGCAGGTACCCCCGGTCACCCGACCCGGGAGCGAATGCGGGACTATGCCTTCACAACATGACAGCTACGAGCGTTGATCATTCCGCAAGAGGCTGGCAGACGCCGGGGGCGGAGTCTTTTCGAAAGATGCGGCCGTACCGATCGGGCAGAGGAGCGGCGGAAGGTGAACGACGGAAGCAACTCCATGATTGCAACACTTCGTGAGCAAAATATGGCTTTGCGTGACATCCACGGAGCGTTGGACAACCCCGGCCACACGTCGTTCGAGGACGGGTCGTACCGTTCCATTCCACGAACAGCGGAGAGATCCACAGAATCAGGCGGAAGAGGTCGAGCAATGGCGGACGTATCGGTTCGCTTCGCGATGACGAACGACAGCGAAGTGGTGCTCAACCTGTCGCTGCCGCAGGCACTGCGCCTGATGGAGGCGATCGCGCGCAAGGTCGGTGAGACACTCGCCGAACGCAGCACGCAGAGCGTGGGAGGCGTCGGGGGCGTTCCCGCACCCGCTCCGTCCAACGGCATGCCGAGCCTGGGGCCGTACACCCCGTCCTGAGCCTGCTCACAGGCTGACGGCAGCGCGATCCCCACCGGCTACCCGGGGCTTGCCCGGCTACCCGGGCGGCCGTCGTCAACAGGCGACGGCCAGGGGATGCGCAGCGGCCACCGCAGGCGTCGTCGACCCGATGACCGGAGGCGGTGCGTGCCCGATGTGTCATGCACCGGACGTGTCACCCTGGCGGCCGACTGGCCGCCTCCCGCGGTCGGGGACTCAGGACCGGTCAGCGACGGACCGGACGTGTGCTGCCCAACGCCCGAGGATGCGATGTCGCGTACACCTCGCGCAGGCGGTCCACCGTGACCAGCGTGTAGATCTGGGTGGTACTGACCGACGCGTGCCCCAGCAGCTCCTGCACGACTCGGACGTCCGCCCCACCGTCGAGCAGATGGGTCGCAAAGGAGTGCCGCAGCACGTGCGGTGACACGCCCTCCACGCCGGCTGCCACCGCCGCGGTCCGCAGCACCGTCCAGGCACTCTGCCGCGACAGCCGGGTCCCCCGCCGGGACAGGAAGACCGCCGGGGACGCCCGCCGGCTCGCCAGTACCGGGCGGGCCCGGACCAGGTAGGCGGCCAGCGCCTCCCCGGCGTACCGCCCGAGCGGGACGACCCGGGTGCGGCCGCCCTTGCCGCGCAGCCGCACCGACGCCACGTCCAGATCCAGGTCGTCGACGTCGAGGCCGACGGCCTCGGAGATGCGCGCGCCCGTGCCGTAGAGCAACTCCAGCAGCGCGACCGCCCGCAGCTGCCGGCTCCCCTCGGCGGGATCGCCGCCGTGGGGAGCGCCACTGAGGGGAGCAGAGGCAGCGCTGATGACGGCCACCACCTGATCCACCGTGAGCGCCTTGGGCAACCGGCGCGGCGGGGTCGGCGGGCGTACGGGCCGGGAGACATCGGAGGTGACCTCGCCCTCCTGCGCGGCGAAGCGGTGCAGCGACCGGACCGCGACGAGCATCCGCGCCACCGACGACGCCGCGAGCGGCCGGTGCTCGCCAGTACCTTCCCGCAGGGTGGCCGCGAACTCGGCGACCTCGGATTCGTCCACGTCGGCCAGGGACCGTACCCCGCGAACGCTCAGGTGCTCCAGGTAGCGACGAAGGTCGCGCCGGTAGGCGAGGACCGAATTGTGCGCAAGCCCGCGCTCGCCCTCCAGATGATCGAGAAAGCGCTCGACCACGGGTCCCGGGTCACCGGCCACGGGTCCCGGGTCA
>NZ_CAAAFT010000380.1:28361-29242 GCF_900634765.1 Candidatus Protofrankia californiensis
CCACGGGTCCCGGGTCACCCGGCCACGGGTCCCGGGTCACCCGGCATGCTCACGTGACATAAACCCATCCCTACGCCTGCGCTCATCATCGACGTGAGTGGCTCGCCATCGACGTGAGTGTAGGGCCCGGCGGACGGCGTCCGCCGATACCGCGCGGATCACATGTGCTCGCGTGGGACGACGTGCCTGTTAGGGCGATTTGCCAACCCCTGTCCGTACGTGTAATGGGCTGAGGTTATCCTCACACCTGATGCTGACAGACAGCGGACCGCCACGGCACGCCGGGTGTCTGTTGGTTGCTGCCGTCATCGCGGTGGCGGCCGGTTGTGGTGGCGGCGTGGCCACCACAGGCGCCTCGGCTCCGCCCAAGGCGGGAACGCTCGGCTCGGCGGGCCAGGCGGGCGGGTCGGCCTCCGGCGATCCGCTCACGACCGCCTCCGCGCCGCAGGCGGCAGCGACGCCGTCCGCGCAGCAGACCGCCGACCCGATCCGGACGGCGCTGGCAACGGTCCAGGCGTACTTCACAGAGATCAACAAGGCCAGTCGGGAGGGACGGGTGGCAGAGGTGAGCCTGACAGCCATGCCGGGATGCCAGACGTGCATGCTCGACATCGGCGTCACCCGCGATTTCCACGACCAGGGCGGACACGCCGACGTGGACCCACTCGACGTCAGCCCGGTCACCATGGGCCCGCGCGGGGAGAAGACCATCACCGCGCAGACGACCGTGGCGATCAGGACCGTCCGGCTCCTGGACGCTGCCGGCAACACCGTCAGGACCTATCCCGCCCAGCCGGCCCGCGCCGCCACCGCGATGCTGGTGCTGGGCGCCGGGGGCTGGCGTATCGAGAACTTCCTGTACTCCACGGGGTCGTCGTGAC
>NZ_CAAAFT010000380.1:29636-34389 GCF_900634765.1 Candidatus Protofrankia californiensis
CGGACGGCTGCCGGGTGTGCGGACTGCCCCGTCCGCCTGAACTTCTGCAACATCGGCGACGAAACCACCGAGTTCGAGCAGCTGCTGTGGGCGGCCTTCCCGGAGGCGGCCGCCGACACGAACGCCCTGTGCGACCCCCAAGCCGCTGCCGCCGCCCCGACCCTCGTCCAGGTTCAGGCCGCGCTCACCAACTATCTGCGAGAACAGGCCCTGCCCCGACCCACGCTCGTCGTCGCGCCGAGCGGGCGAAGCTTCGCCAACCTGCCCACAGTGGTGTACACGCCGGTCCCGCCGAGCTTCGTCTTCAACGTCGACCAACCGGTACTCGCCACGATCACCGCGGTCCCCCACTACCGGTGGGACTTCGGGGACGGCACGGCCGGCCCGGACTCCCCCGGCCGCCCCTTCGACCCGGCGATCTCACCCAGGGAGCATCCCGACGCCTATGTGTCGCATCCCTACCGCCAGCCCGGCACCTACACGATCACGTTGACGGTGACCTGGCAGGGAACATTCGCCGTACCCGGTGTCGGGCAGGCGTTCCCGCTGGAACCGGTGGTCCTCGCGGCGAACGCCGCCGTCGTCGTGGACGAGGCCGGCGGCGTCCTCACAGGCAACGGCTGACCCGCCGGGCTCTGTCGCACCCCGGACCTGCCTCGCAGCCGGTCGACCCGCGCGCCCGGGCCGACCGGTGCCGATCCGTCCACCCTCGCGCCGGTCAGCCGGCGGGCTGGTCAACCGGCAGGTGCCGGACGGTCCGGCCACGGCACGTCCGCGGCGCGCAGCGAGGCGAACCCGCCCGCGCGGGCCGTCGCCGCCGCCAGGATGCCGATCACAGCCATGGCGTTGGTGATCGACCCGGACAGCACGCCGGTCACCGCCTCGTCGAGATCCACCCGTTGCGTCCGCATGTCGGCCTCCTCGTGGACGCCGACGTGCCGCTGTGACGGCGGGATCACTGCAAGATCACGAGCGAGGAAGACGCGGTAGGCCTCGTCGGTCATGCCGGGTGAGGCCAGGACGTCGACCAGCAGGTCCCACCGCGCGGCCGTGAGGTGGGCCTCCTCGGCGAGCTCGCGGGCAGCCGCGGTCACCAGCGGCTCTCCGGGGACGTCCAGGATGCCGGCGGGCAGCTCCCACAATGCCCGGCGGACCGGATGACGGTACTGGTTGACCATCACCACCCGCCCGGTCTCGTCCAGCGCGACCACGCCGACGGCACCGGGGTGCATGACGACGTCACGCTGGGACACTACGCCGTCCGGCATCCGCACGATGTCCCGGCGGAGCCGGATGATCCGCCCGGTGAAGACGACGTCGGACTCCGCCACCTCGTAGTGGTGTCCGGTGTCGGAACGGTAGCCCGCTGCCACGGGCGTCTCGTCTGCGGGCACCCCGTCCGGCGCTGTGTCCGGCTGTGTCCCGTCCGGCTCCTGCGCGCCGGTCTCCCCCACCTTGCCGGCCGTCACGTTGTCGGCGGCCATGACGGCACCAGCTCCTCGCAGTTCACCTCGGCCGACAACCCCTGGCCGTCCACGTCCCCGATTCCGCTGGGAAGCTCGACCGGCAGCACCCCGGTGCGCTGCTCGGCATGCGTGACCGCCGCCGCGGCCAACGCGCGGAACAGCGGGTGAGCCCGGGTCGGCCGGGACCGGAACTCCGGATGCGCCTGGGTACCGACGTAGAAGGGATTGACCTCCACCGGCAGTTCGACGACCTCGACGAGCCGGCCGTCCGGCGACGTCCCGGAAATCACCAGCCCGGCCGCGGTGAGCCGATCACGGTAGTCGTTGTTGACCTCGTAGCGGTGCCGGTGGCGTTCATCAATCTCCGCGACCCCGTACACGCGCCTGGCGACCGTACCGGGCGCGAGCGTGCACGCATACAGCCCGAGGCGCATCGTGCCGCCCATGTCCCGCTCCCCGGCGACCACGGCGCGCTGGTCGGCCATCGTGGAGATCACCGGATCCGGCGTCTGCGGATCGAACTCGGTCGAGTTCGCGCCGGTGAGCCCGGCCATGTTGCGGGCGGCCTCGATGACCATGCACTGCAGACCCAGGCACAGGCCCAGGGCCGGGATCGCGTTCGTCCGTGCGTGCCGAAGCGCCTCGATCTTCCCTTCGATCCCGCGGATACCGAAGCCGCCCGGCACGAGCACGCCGTCGACGCCGTCCAGCGCGACCGCGGTGGCCTGCGGGGACGAGCAGGAGTCCGCCGGCACCCAGCGGATCTCCACCCGGGCGTCCACCGCGAACCCGCCCGCCCGCAGCGCCTCGGTGACCGACAGGTAGGCGTCGGGCAGGTCGACGTACTTGCCGACGATCGCCACGGTGACCAGCTTGGCCGGGCGGTGGACGCGGCGCAGCAGGGTGTCCCACTCGGTCCAGTCGACGTCGCGGAAGGGCAGGCCGAGGCGGCGGACCGCATACGCGTCCAGGCCCTCCCGGTGCAGCACCTTGGGGATGTCGTAGATCGAGGCCGCGTCCGGCGCGCCGACGACGGCCTCGTCGTCCACGTCGCACATCAGGGCGATCTTGCTTTTGAGCGCGTCCGGCAACGGGCGGTCGGACCGGCAGACCACCGCGTCCGGCTGGAGGCCGATGCTGCGCAACGCCGCCACCGAGTGCTGCGTGGGCTTGGTCTTGAGCTCCCCGGAGGGGGCGAGATAGGGCACCAGGCTCACGTGGACGGTCAGGACGTTGTCCCGCCCGACCTCGTGGCGGACCTGGCGGATCGCCTCAAGGTAGGGCAGTGACTCGATGTCACCGACGGTACCGCCCACCTCGGTGATGACCACGTCCCAGGCGTCTGTGGCGAGCCTGCGGATCCGATCCTTGATCTCGTCGGTGATGTGCGGGACGACCTGCACCGTCTGGCCGAGGTAGCCGCCCCGGCGCTCGCGGGCGATCACCTCCGAGTAGACCTGGCCGGTGGTGACGTTGGCGCTGCCGTCGAGGTCGACGTCCAGGAACCGCTCGTAGTGGCCGATGTCGAGGTCGGTCTCGGCGCCGTCGTCGGTGACGAAGACCTCCCCGTGCTGGAACGGGTTCATCGTGCCGGGGTCGACGTTGAGATAGGGATCAAGCTTCTGCATGGTGACCCGGAGGCCACGAGCCTTGAGGAGACGACCGAGGCTGGAGGCGGTGAGCCCCTTGCCGAGACTGGAGGCCACGCCTCCGGTCACGAAGATGTGCCTGGTCACGTGCGCCTGCGCCACGCTGGGACCCTTCCGTGGGTTTCGCCGGCCGGACCCGTACCCGGCCGGTCCACGGGATTTCACGGTAACACCCCCGCCCCGGGTCGGGACACGCCCGGGCCACAGATACCAGAACGGAACCAGAACGCGGTCACCGCTGATGGCGGCGCGATGCGGGCCGCCCTGACGCGGACCACTCTGGCGATGGCGGCTGCGGCTGCCGGCACGGCTAGGATGCCGCACCCAACCCGGACCACGGGTAGCCGGTCAGACACCGATCGACATCAGCAGCCCCATCCGATGTCAGAGAACGGAGACGACCTGTTCGTAGTCCAGCCGCGGGTTCCGGTCGAACCACGCGTTCTCACCCGGCCTGCCAATGTTGATCACAGCGAGTGTGCGCAGTGGCTGATCGGCGAAGAACTCCCTGTCGACGGCGCTGGCGTCAAGCCCCGTCATCGGGCCGGCCGCAAGCCCCGCGGCGCGGATACCCAGGATGAAATAGCCGATCTGCAGGCCGGCGTTGAAACGCGCGGCCTGCTCGCGGGCGGCCGGTTCGGTGAAGAAGTCCCTGGCGGTCGGCAGGTGCGGGAAGACCTGCGGGAGGTTCTCGTGGAAGTCGACATCCGCGGCGACGATGGCCACGAGCGGCGCGGACCGCGTCTTTGCCTGGTTACCCGAGCTGAGGTGCGCGACCAGCCGCTCCCGCGCCTCGGGCGAGCGAACCAGGATGATCCGCAACGGCTGGGCGTTCATGCTGGTCGGCGCCCATTTGACCAGGTCGTAGACGGCACGGATCTGCTCGTCGGACACCGCTTCTTCGCTGAAGGTGTTCGCGGTCCGGGCCGAGTGGAACAGCAGATCCGCGGCGGCGGCATCCAGTGCCAGGGCACTGCTGGTGGAGGTGTCGGTGACGGTCATGAAAGTGGGACTCCTGATGGTCGGGTGTCGTCACGGATCCGGCAGTCCAGGCCGAAGGGCACACGATCATCGCTCGTGCCGGGCGCCCGGCGGCCTCACGGGACCACTACTTGAACACACAACCACACCTCCGGCGTCCCCATGCCGGTGTGAGCTTCGCAGCCGGCCCACTTCCCGGTCGACGGGACGGCGGAACCTGCGAACGTATACCGATCGCCACCGATGACGGCGCGAGTCCCGATGGACCGCACAGGTGGTTTCCGTTGTTATAGCAACGGTTTTCACCTACAGCTTCCGTATCGGTGGTTAGATTTCACCGCCATGACGTCAATATGCAGCCGAGCCGAAGCCGCCGACAATCCAGTTCGGGGCGTTCCGGGGCGACACAACTCCGTAAAGCACTGATTTCAGAATTTTGCCCGCACGGAGACCCCCTGACGGCTGCGGTGCAGCAGTACTTCTGGTTTCAATCCGACTCGGATTTTGCCCGTACGGGGACGTCACCAACCCCGGACCCTACGTGCTGTTCGTTTCAATCCGACTCGATCCGACTCGGATTTTGGCTGCGCGGGGACCGCACCACAGTTTCCACCACCGCTGACCTGCGACGATGCAAGATCGTCCCACAACCTCTGC
>NZ_CAAAFT010000380.1:34605-35693 GCF_900634765.1 Candidatus Protofrankia californiensis
CCAAAATCCATGATCGATAACGTTGGTGCAGGTCAGCGAGATGTTGATGTTTCCCACAACCTCCCTCGATTATCGGCGTGTCGGAGGTTGTGGGCGACGATCAAGGTTCCGCGACCTGACAGACGACCACATCCTGGACTCCACACCATGCGCTACCCGACTGTGTGTTGCGGCGGCGGTAAGCCGGCCGGGCTCAGACCTTGACCGGCTTACCGCCGCTGTGGCGGCACACCCGTCTTGGCGGTGAGCACCGCGGGATCCTCGGGATCGGAGGTCAGGACCAGCACGGGTCCGCGGCTGCTCCAGCGCTGTCGCGGCGACGACGGTATCGATGGCGTACCGGTGCCCGTCGAGTCCGGTCCGGTCGAGAAGTGCCGCGGCGCGTTTGGCGATGTGTTGCCACACCCACCGGCAAAGGTCCGTGGTCAGGAACTCCCGGCCTTGTCGGCGGCGGCGCTGGCCAGCAGTTCCTCGGCGTGGCCGCGGGCCAGCGTGCTCTCCTCGACACCGGCGAGCATCCGGGAGAGCTCGCGGACCCGGCCGGTGTCGTCGAGGGTCGCCACCCCGCTGCGGGTCACCGAGCCGTCGTCGGCCTTGCTGATCACCAGGTGGCGGTCGGCGAAAGCCGCCACCTGAGGCAGATGGGTGATACAGATCACCTGATGCGTGCGGGCGAGCCGTGCGAGCCGGCGCCCGACCTCGACCGCGGCACGCCCGCCCACACCAGCGTCGACCTCGTCGAAGACCATCGTCGTGGCGACGTCACCGGCCGCAAGCACGACCTCGATGGCGAGCATCACCCGGGACAGTTCACCGCCGGACGCGCCTTTGTGCACCGGACGTGATGGCGCACCCGGATGCGGTATGAGCCGCAACTCCACCTCGTCGACCCCGGCCGGGCCGTAGGCGAGCAGCTGCCCGTCCACCGGAAGGCCCGCGGGATCGGCGCGCTGTGTCACGACCGCCTCGACCTTGGCCCGTGGCATCGCCAGGCCCGCGAGCTCGGCCGCGACCGCCGCGGCGAACCGGTCCGCCGCGGCCCGGCGGGCGGCGCTGATCTGCGCGGCGAGCCCACCGAGCTCCGTCAC
>NZ_CAAAFT010000380.1:36287-37445 GCF_900634765.1 Candidatus Protofrankia californiensis
CCCACGCGCCGGCCTGGTCACCCTCGGAGTCGAGCTCGAGCAGGCGCCGCCCGGCCTGGTCGGCCCATTCCAGGACCCCGGACAGATCGGTGCCGTGGGCGCGGGCAAGGGCCGCCAGCGCCGCCCTGCGGTCCGCGGCGCCGGCGAGACGCACCGGGTCGGACTCGACCCCGGCGGCGTAGGAGGCCAGATCCGCGGCGACGTCCGCGAGCAGCATCCCGGCCTCGTGCAGGCGGTCGGCGAGGTCGGACAGGTCCGGGTCGAGGGACGCCTCCGCGTCGACCATCCGGTGGGCGGCCCCCAGCAGGTCGGTGGCGCCCGGTGCGCTGTCGCCGACGGCGGGGTCGGACACCAGCACGGCGTGGGCGCCGCTGGCGGCCTGCACCAATGTCTCGGCGTGTTCCAGCCGGCGTAGTTCGGTGTCGAGGGCGGTGTCCTCACCAGGACGGGGGTCGACCTTCTCGATCTCGGACAGTCCGGTCCGCAGCAGCTCGGCCTCGGCCGAGCGTTCCCGGGTACGGTCGGTGATCTCGGCAAGCCGGGCGGAGACCGTACGCAGCTGTGCGTAGGCGGTGGCATATGCGGCCAGGGGCCGTGCGACCGTGTCACCGGCGAACTGGTCGAGAGCGGCACGCTGTTCCCCGGCCCGCAGGAGCCGTTGTTGGTCGGACTGGCCGTGGATGGCGATCAGCCCATCGGTGATCTCGGCGAGGACGCTGGCCGGCACCGCCCGCCCGCCGACGTGCGCGCGGGAACGTCCCTCGGCCGTCAGCGTCCGCCCGAGGACGAGACCCTCCTCGTCGCACTCGCCACCGGCGTCGCGGACCCGTTCGGCCACCGGACCGTCCGGCGGGACGGCCATCCGCCCGTCGACGAAGGCCCGCGCCACCCCGGGCCGGACCAGGCCGGCGTCCGCGCGCCCGCCGGTGAGCAGCCCGAGCCCCTGGACAATCATGGTCTTGCCGGCTCCGGTCTCACCGCTGACCACGGTCAGGCCGGGCGCCAGCTCGAGCACAGCGTCGTCGATGACCCCGAGACCGCGGATGCGAACCTCCTCGAGCACAGATGTGACTCTATGGGGTGCGGCGTCCGCGGCGCCGGCCGCCCGGGCAACGCGCCTCCGGCAGCAGCGGCCCCGCCGCGCTCACCGGCCTCACC
>NZ_CAAAFT010000381.1:0-2871 GCF_900634765.1 Candidatus Protofrankia californiensis
CCGGAAGGTCGAACTTCGCCACCAGCCGGTCGGTGAAGGGCCGCGGGCGCACCACGGCGAGCCGCACCGGACGGCGTCCCCGCACAACCTCGACCCGGGAGAACGCCTCGACGTTCACCGATCGCCGGCCGTCGCAGGCCAGGACAGCCGGCGTCGAGGGGAGCACCTCGATCGCGACCGACGACGTCGGGGCCAGCACCAGGGGGCGGGCGAACAGGGCATGGGCGCTGATCGGCGCGACCAGCAGAGCCTCGACACCCGGCCACATGACCGGGCCGCCGACCGAGAACGCATACGCCGTCGACCCGGTGGGGGTCGAACAGATCATGCCGTCACACCCCCACCGGGACAGCGGGCGGTTGTCGACCTCGAGGACGCACTCGAGCATCCGGGAGCGGTCGACCTTCTCCAGCGACATTTCGTTGAGCGCCCAGCCCTGGTAGGTCAGCTCGCCGCGGTGGCGGACTGTCACGTCGACGGTCATCCGCTCCTCGACCCGGTAGTCCTTGCGGACGACATGATCGACCGTGGACTCCAGCGCGTCCGGTTCGGCCTCGGCGAGAAAACCGACATGGCCGAGGTTGACCCCGAGCAGGGGCGCGTCGGCGGTACGCGCGAGCTCCGCCCCCCGCAGCAGGCTGCCGTCCCCACCGAGCACGAGGACCAGTTCGACCCCGAGCGCGGCGGCGTCGTCCGGTGGGACCACGTTCTCGCAGCGCAGGTCGAGCAGTTCGGCCTCGTCCCGCAGGACTCGCGGAGCAACCCCGGCGGCGACGAACTGGTCCAGCACCCGCTGGGCGATCTCCCGTACGACCGACCGGCGTGGGTGGGTCACCACCAGGACTTCCCGGCTCACTGGATTTCCCGACTCATCGGCGGCCCTCGTCGCACTCGGTGGACGGCTCGGAATCAGGATCAGGCTCAGCGGGAAAGGCAGGATCGGCGCAGGGTGCGGAAGCCTCCGACCGGACGGATCCTGATTCTCCGTCCGCGGGCACGGCTGCCGGCGCACCCGCGGACCCACCGGCCGGACCGGCCGCGATCGCGGAGGTGATCGCCTCGGTCAGCCGCGGCGGCGGCATCGGCGGGGCGTCCCCGGCGAGCCACAGCAGGTACTCGACGTTGCCCGCGGGCCCCGGCAGCGGGCTCGCGACGACTCCACGCACGCCGAGTGACAGCCGGGCCCCGGCATCGGCCACCTCCCGCACCGCGCGGGCGTGCAGTGCCACGTCGCGCACCACCCCGCCCGGCCCGAGGTCCGCACGCCCGACCTCGAACTGCGGTTTGACCAGGACGACGAAGTCGGCGTCCGGCCGGGCACACGCCCGAAGCGCCGGCAACACCAGCCGCAACGAGATGAACGACAGATCCGCCACAACCACGTCGACGGGCCCGCCGATCGCCTCGGCGGTGAGAAAACGGACGTTGGTGCGCTCGAGGACAGCAACCCTGGGGTCGGTACGCAGCTGCCAGGCCAGCTGGCCGTATCCGACGTCGACCGCCACGACCTCGGCGGCGTCGTGGCGCAGCAGCACGTCGGTGAAGCCGCCGGTGGACGCCCCGGCGTCCAGGCAGCGCCGCCCGGCCACCCGAAGCCGCAGCCGGCTTCCCCCAGCGCCTTCCGTGGCACTTCCAGCGGCACTTCCGCCGAAGGTGGACAGGGCCGCGAGCAGCTTGTGGGCGCCCCGGGAGGCGTAGCCGGGGTCGTCACCGGCAACGATCACAATCGGTGTCGTGTCGTCCACGACCGTGGCGGGCTTGGTCGCCGGACACCCGGACACCCGGACCCGACCCCCCGTGATCGCTTCGCTGGCCTGCTCACGGGAGCGCACCAGACCGCGCCGGACGAGTTCACGGTCCAGCCGCGTCCTGCGGACCACGACGGGACCCCTCGTCCTGGTCACGCCGACGTCCGGCCGGGCGGCGCGGCATCCGGTCGCGGCGAGGCGGCGGCGCGGCCGTCCAGATCCGCCAGCACGCCGTCCAGCAGACGGTGGACCTCCTCGAAGACAGCGACGTGAACCGACACCGGCAACGCCGGCAGCCGGTCCACCTGCGCGAGCGCGGCCCGAACATCGTCCGGGACGTCAACGGTCATAAGGTGTCCTCTTCCGCGGCAACGGCGGCAGGGCCGTCACCCCGCGGCACGCCGCTATCGTCCCATCCAGCATGCCGGATCCCGTCCACGGTATTGACTGTTGCAGCCGGGTGCATCGCGGCAGTCCTGGCAGGCTGCTGGTCCCGGCCATGGCACGGCGCAGCCTGCCGGCGGCGGAAGGCACGGCACGACCGAAGGGAGGAATCGACCGGTATGGCAACCATGCAGCAGTGCGCGACGGCGTTGCGCACGTTGGCGGAGCGACTCAACGAACTCACCGACGACCGCCTGCGTAGCCTGACCCCCGACCGCACGATCATATGCAGGATTCCCGATCTCGGAGCAAGCTTCTCCGCGGAACTGCGTGACGGCAGTGTCCTCGACATCAACGAAGGGGATCGCACGGCAGCGCAGGTGACCGTCACGGTGAACAGCGACGACCTGATCGCTGTCACCGACGGTAGCTTGGAGTTCACCTCGGCATGGGCCAGCGGCCGCCTGAAAGTGGACGCCAGCATGCGGGACCTGTTGCGGATGCGTTCACTGTTGTAGGCCCGCGGCCCGTCACAGGACCTGCGGCATCACACGGGATTGATTTCAGCTGGAATCGGTTCAGTCGAGATCGGCGCAACCGGGCGGACGTTCACCGGCCAGTTCCCGCACGGGGTCGTCCCCGTCCGCGGCTGCCCACACGGCCGCACACGCCGCTCGCAGCGCGTCCAAACCGTCGTCCTCCCGCGAACCCTCCCCCGGCGAACCCTCCCCCGGCGAAC
>NZ_CAAAFT010000382.1:0-1588 GCF_900634765.1 Candidatus Protofrankia californiensis
CCGTTTCCCGGCCCGTTACCCCACGGGCCGTCCCCCGGCCCGTCGCCCCCGATGGCGTTCGCTGCCTCCACCCGGTGGGCGGGTCGTCCCGCCGGTCGCACCTTCCGCCAGCTCAGCGTCCCCTCCCGCACGTGGGCCGCCCAGTGACCGCAGACCGCCTCCACCTCCACCCCGTCCGGCCGCGCGGCACCATCGCTCCCACCAGCCGGCGCATGCACCCGCGTACCCGGATGGCCCACGAGCAAGCCCCGCAGATCGGCCGCAAGATAGGTCGGCCGGTACGGCGCTCCTGCGCGCAGGAGCTCACCTCCGGACGTCACCCCGGTGAGCACCAGCAGGGACGGCGTGCCCGAGCGGACGGCGGATGCGATGTCGGTGTCGAGCCGGTCACCGATGATCAGCGGGAACCGGGCACCGCCGCGGCGAACCGACTCCTCGTGCAACGCCCGCTCCGGCTTGCCGGCCACTATGGGAGCAGCTCCCGTCGCGGTGCTCAGCATCGCCACCAGGGAACCGTTGCCGGGCAGCAGGCCACGCTCGGTCGGCACCGAAGCGTCGGTGTTGCTCGCGACCCACAGCGCTCCCGCCTGGATCGCGAGCGCGGCCTCGGCGAGCCGGGCGTAGTCGAGGCCGGGATCGAAACCCTGCACCACCGCGGCCGGTTCCTCCCGCGCGGTCGCCACCGGCCGCAGGCCCACGTCCCGCACCGCTTCACGCAGACCCTCCCCGCCGGCGACCAGAACAGCCGCCCCGCTGGGCAGGCGTTCGGCGAGCAGCCGCGCTGCCGCCTGCGCGGAAGTGACCACGTCGGCCGAGACCGCGGGCACACCGAAGGCGATGAGCCGCTCAGCGACCCGGGCCGGCGGACGCAGCGCGTTGTTGGTGACGAACACCATCCGCATGCCACGTTCGCGGGCGGCCCCGATGGCCCACGCCGCATGGGGTACGGCCTCGGACCCGCGGTACACCACCCCGTCAAGATCCATCAGGGCGACGTCGTGGACGTCGACGAGCGGGGCCGGCGACGCCGACAGCGGCTTACGCGGGCTGACCGGTTGTGCGGGAAGGCGCAGGCCGTGGGTCACGGCCGTCCCCGCACGGGCCGGTTGAGCGCGGCCCGCACACCGCGTAGCGCCTGGCCGTAGTGCCCGAGGTCCGGACGCATCGCGACGGCGAGCGCCAGATGTTCCACCGCGGCGCGCAGGTCGCCCGTCCGGCGAGCCGCCATCCCGAGCCCGAACTGCGCGTAGTCGTCGGTCGGGTCGTGGTCGACGATCCAGGCGAAACTCTCCCGTGCCGCGCCGTACTGGCCGGCGTCGAACTGGGCCCGGGCCAGCGCCTCCCGGAGGCTACGCGAGCCCGGTTCGGCGGCCACGGCGTGGGCCAGCAGCTGAACCGCGGCGTTGGCGTTGCCCCGGTCGAGCAGGGCGACACCCCGGGTGTACCAGTCGTAGACCTCACCGCCAGGGCTGCCGCCCGAACCGATACCACCGGTACCAGCAGCACCGGTACCACCCCGACCGGCGCCGGCAGCGTCGGCGCTGCCACCATCGGGACTGGCGCTATGGGGACTGCCACCATCGGGACT
>NZ_CAAAFT010000382.1:1971-3140 GCF_900634765.1 Candidatus Protofrankia californiensis
CGCTATGGGGACTGCCACCATCGGGACTGGCGCTATGGGGACTGGCGCTGTCGGGGCTGCGCCCCGGGCCCGCGGGCAGCCACTCACCGCAGGGCCCACCCCCCTCGCCGGCAACCGGTCCGTCGTGCCCGCCGGACATCCGCGCCTCCCTCGTTGCCTCTGCCGAGTGTCCCTGCCCTGCCGCGATCCGGTGGAACTCGCGCCCAGTGCACGGCCGACCTCCGATGCACACACGCCAGCGCCCACGGCGGCCGGACGCCGGTAGCCGAGGTCCAGCTTCCAGTGTCGCCGGAAACCGGTCCACGCTCCCACCGATCGCGCTGATCGGTGGAGGTGCGTACCATCCGTCATCCCCTTGGCACCGACACACCTCCCGGCGGCACCTGCGGCACCGGCGGCGTGGCGGCACCGGCGGCGTCGTGGCGGGCGGACCCATACGATCGCCGCATGGCTGCTCCCGTCCCGGCACCGCCCACACCCGGCGGACTGGTTCTGGCCCCGTTCCGGGCCCTGCGGTACGCAGTGGACGACGGCCGGGAGCTGGCATCGCGGACCGCCCCGCCCTACGACGTGATCGACGCAGCGGGCGTCATCACGCTGGAGGCGAGGCATCCGCACAACGTCGTCCGGCTCATCCTTCCTCGGGACAGCGACGAGCAGTCCCCGGGAAGCCGCTACCGCCGGGCCGCGGACGCCCTGCGCGAATGGACCGCCGGTGCGGTCCTGCGCCGCGACGACAGCCCGGCGCTGTACGTGTACGAGCAGACCCACGACGGGCACGTCCAGCGGGGTCTGGTCGGTGCGGTGGCTCTGGCCGACCCCGACGCGGGGATCATCCTGCCGCACGAGAACACCATGACCGGACCGGTCACCGACCGGCTCGCCCTGACCGTGACCACCGGGGCGAACCTTGAGCCGATCTTTCTGCTGTACGAAGGTGGCGGGGTCGCCAGCCAGATCGCCTCCGACACTGTGGCGACCTCGCCGATACTGACCACGACGACCGACGACGGTGTCACCCACCGCATCTGGGCGCTGACCGACCAGGACCGGCTCGCCGCCGTCGCCGACGATCTGTATGGACGGCGGGCGGTGATCGCCGACGGCCACCACCGGTACGCCACCTACCGCCGCTACCAGGCTGACCGCCACGCGGCCGGGGATGGCGC
>NZ_CAAAFT010000382.1:3165-6339 GCF_900634765.1 Candidatus Protofrankia californiensis
ACCAGGCTGACCGCCACGCGGCCGGGGATGGCGCCGGCCCCTGGGACTTCGGCCTGGCCTTCCTGGTGGACGCCCGGGTATCAGGGCCACAGGTCCATGCAATCCACCGGGTTGTGCGGGGGCTCGCCCTCGCCGAGGCCGTCCGCCGTGCCGGGACGGCGTTCCAGGTGACGCCGCTGGACACCGTCGGTGACCCCTCCGGGGTGCATCTGCTCGGTGAGCTGGCCAAGGCCGGCCAGGACGGCCACGCGTTCGTGATCACTGATGGCCGGGCGGCGTTCCTGCTGACGCATCCGGACCCGGCGCTGCTCACCGACGCGCTGCCGGCGGACCGCTCCACCGCCTTCCGCCAGCTCGACGTCACCGTCGCGCATCTTGCACTGATCACAAAGGTCTGGGGGCTGCCGGACACCGAGGACGTGGTCGGCTATCGCCATGACGCGGCCGCCGCAATCGCCGCGGCGGCATCGCCCCCCGGTGCCGGTACAGCGACGACTCCGCCCGGCGGCACCACAGCGACATCACTGTCTGATGCCGGTAGGACAGCACCGGGCGGTGCGATCGCGCTGCTGTTGAACCCCACCCCGGCCGCGGACGTCGCCGCCGTCGCCGCAGCCGGCGAACGGATGCCACGCAAGTCGACGCTTTTCACACCCAAGCCACGAAGCGGCCTGCTGATCCGTCCGCTGGACGGGTAGTAGTAACCATCCGTATCCGTTACCCACGGTCATCCGGCCCTGTTCATCCGGTGCCGCTCAGGAAGCAGGATCCTCCCCCGACGGCCCCGCCTCGGTCGATGACCCCGTCGGTGACCCCGGCTCGGCATCCTCCAGCGAGGCGGCCCGGTCCGCGGCATCGGTCTCCTGGGCGTCATCGACGGTTGCCACGGAGGCGAACCAGCGTGCTGCATCAGCGGGACGGCCGGAGGCCAGCAGCGCCTCCGCGTAGGCATACCACAGCCTCAGGCTCCACGGCTGCACGCCGGAGGCAGCCACCTCGTCCTGCAACAGCAGGACCGCGGCCTCCGGCTCACCCAGGTCGCGCCGCGCGCCCGACAGGACGATCAGCAGCTCGATCCGGGACTCCTCGCCGAGTTCGGCCGCGCCCGGATCACGGGCGAGCAACAAGGCACGCTCGGGGCGTCCGAGCCCCCGCTCGGCATCGGCCATCACGGCCAAGTGCCGTGGGGAACCGTCGATGCGGCGCGCCGCACGCAGTTCCGCGAGCGCCGTGGTGAACTCCCCCGCATGGTAGGCGGCGAGCCCGACCGCTTCGCGGACGGCGGCGATCCGGGACGCCAGTGCCGCGGCTGCGCGAGCGTGCGCAAGCGCAAGCGCGGGGTCCTCGTCGAGGTACATGCCCGCGGCCACGAGATGCCGGGCCACCGATTCGGCAAGGGACGGGCCGAGCCCTCGCAGCTCACGGGTGACCTCGAAGTCGAGGAGCTCGGCGCGGGCCTCATCGGGAAGCACCGGTGCGGACGGTCGACCGGGCCGCTGGACGCCTCTGCCGCGGTGGTCCGCAGTGGCTGTGCCGCCGCGTTCCGGTCCGGATGCCGACGGCCTCGGGCTACTCCTCCGCCCCGTTGGAGCACCTGATGCCCGTGAAGCACCTGATGCCCGCCGGTCCGGCCCCGAGGCCTTCTCGGCGGAGCGATCCTGCCTGCCCGCGCCCTGGCCGCCACCCCAGGCCCGTCCCGTGCCCCGCTCGCTCGGACCTTGCCAGCCTGAAGCAGGCCGGTCCGGCTTGCCTGCGCCGGAGCTCCGGCCAGCGGAGCCTTGGCCGGCACGATCACGATCCTGGTGGTCACGAGCCCGAACATCCCGGGTGTCCCGAAAGTCCCGGGTGGAGCCGGTAGCGCGCGGCGAGCCAGCCGCGGGCGCTCGCCGTGCAGCATCGACTCTGCTGCGCGGGTCGGTCACCAGCCGGTCACCGTTGCCGGATTCGTGGGATACCCGGGCGTCGTCACGGCGGCCGGACGTACGGGGGGTGTCCTGCGGTGGTGTCCGGCGCGGCCTGTCAGCACCCGGCCTGTCAGCACCCGGGCCGTCGAAGTCGCGGCCGCCTCCGCGGCCCCGGGCAGAGAAACGATCGTCGGTGCGCCGGTCGGCCCGCCCATGCCGGTCGTCGCGGGAGGCCGCAGGCGAAGGCGGTCCGAAACGCTCGCCATCGGGTCCTGTGACCGGCCTACGCTCGGTCGGGCCGTAACCTCGCTGCCCGGCATCAGCACGTGGCGGCCTGCCGGTACGACCGGCTCCGGGCGTCCGCTCGGCCGCGCCCGGCCCACGTCGAACCGCCGGGTCGCCGGAGGGTCGTGCCGGCTGCGCGGAACCCCGCCGCTGTGGGGAACCCTGCGCGGAACCCCTTCCCTCGGGCTTCTTTCCCGCGGACCACTGCTTTTCCGCGGACCGCTGCCTGTCGGAGCGGGGCCCTATCGACTGCGCCTCTGCCGGTTGCGACCTGCCCGTCGGCGGTTGGTTCCGCTGAAATCCACTGGTCCGGTTGTCGCTATCCGCCCTGCGATCCGCGTGGCGATTGCCTGCTGACTGTCGTGATTCGCTGCGCGTACCCGCGGGGCGAGGCGACCGGCGGTCGGAATCATCATGGGGGCGGCTCGACCGGATCCCCGACCCGCCTCGAGGGCTGTCAGTCGATCGCGCGCCCGAGACGCGTTCGCTCGAGCTGTGCTGGCCCGGACGGCGATCTCCGTCGAAGCCTCGGGCCGGCCTGCCATACCCGCCTGTACGCCTGTCTCCGCGGATGTCCGTCGTCCCCTGACCGCGGGTTTGCTGGTCGTGACGGGGCTGCTGACGTTCACCGGCAACACCCCGAGAGTCACGGGCCGTACGCCACCGCTTCTCCGCAAAATTTTCCGTAGCCGACGGGGCTGCGGTTGTCGAAGTCCTGCCTCGGTTTCCTGCCGAACGGCGGGCTGACGTTCGCGTGACCGAAGCCCTGGCCCCTGCGGTTCCGGCTCCGGCTCTGCTGCTCGGGTACTGCCGGCCGTTCAGATAGCGGCGCCCAGGCCGACCCTCGTCACTGCTGCTCTCGTCCACGAGGCTGCCTCCTTGACCCGCGCCACTGACCTATGCCATCCGCGATCACATCGGTACCGGCCCCGGCAAGCAGCCCCGGCACACACAGCGAAGAGGGGCTACCCACACGGATAGCCCC
>NZ_CAAAFT010000383.1:0-1077 GCF_900634765.1 Candidatus Protofrankia californiensis
CCGTCCACGTCCCTTGTCACGGAAAGAAACCCATGTCTTCCCTCACCGTGCCGCTTCGACGTGCGCTGCGCACCGACCTGACCGCATCCCTCGTGGTCTTCCTCGTCGCTCTGCCGTTGTGCGTGGGTGTGGCCGTCGCCTCCGGGGTGCCAGCCGAACTCGGCCTGGTCACCGGCATCGTCGGCGGCCTGGTCACCGGTTTGCTGCCCGGCAGCAGCCTGCAGGTCAGCGGCCCCGCCGCCGGCCTGACCGTCCTGGTCTACGAAGCCGTTGACGCCTACGGCCTCGCCTCCCTCGGCGTCATCGTCCTGGTTGCCGGGCTGCTCCAACTGGTACTCGGCGTCCTACGGTTGGGGCGTTGGTTCCGTGCCATCTCCGTCGCCGTCGTAGAAGGGATGCTCGCCGGCATTGGCCTGGTCCTCATCGCCGGGCAGCTGTATGCCATGGCCGACGCGAAGGCCCCGTCCTCCGGACTCGGCAAGATCACGGGCCTGCCCGGTCTTCTCGGAGACCTCGCCGAATCGGCCACGGCGCTCTCCGCGTTCGCTCTCGGCGCGAGCACCATCATGATCATGACGCTGTGGCCCCGTATGCCTACCAGGCTGCGGGTGGTGCCTGGCGCGCTGGCGGCGGTGGTCCTGGCCACCGCGGCCAGCGCGTTGTTCGATATGTCTGTGGCGAAGGTCGAGGTACGGGGCCTGCTCGATTCGATTCAGCCGCCAGCCGCCAGCGAGTTCGGTCAGCTGGCTGAGGTCGGACTGCTCGGTACTGTTCTCGCCTTCACCCTCATCGCCTCCGCAGAGAGCCTGTTCAGCGCTGCGGCGGTCGACCGGCTACACGACGGTCCGCGTACCGACTACGACAAGGAACTCATCGCCCAAGGCACGGGCAACACGGTGTGCGGGCTGCTCGGCGCGCTGCCGATGACCGCCGTCATCGTGCGCAGCGCCGCCAATGTCCAGGCAGGGGCGAAGACCAAGGCGTCGCGGGTCCTGCACGGGGTGTGGCTGCTGCTGTTCGCCGCGCTGCTGCCCGCCGTGCTCGGCATCATCCCGGTCACGGCGCTCGCCGGAGTCC
>NZ_CAAAFT010000383.1:1102-2224 GCF_900634765.1 Candidatus Protofrankia californiensis
TGCCCGCCGTGCTCGGCATCATCCCGGTCACGGCGCTCGCCGGAGTCCTGGTCCATGCGGGCTTCAAGCTGCTGCCACTCAAGGAGCTCGGCCCGCTGTGGCGTGAACACCGCGGCGAGGCCGTCATCCTGTCGATCACCGCCGGGGCGATCCTCGCGGTGAACATGTTCGAGGGCGTCCTGATCGGGCTCGGCCTCGCAGTACTCAAGACCGCCTGGGAGACCTCACACATCCAGGTAGAGATCGTCGACAGTGGCAGCGACCCGGTCCGCGTCGCCCTCACCGGCAACGCTACCTTTCTGCGGTTGCCGAAGATGCTCGACGCCCTGGAGGCCCTGCCGATAGACCGGCCCATCGAGCTGGACCTGCTGGGGCTGCGTCACCTCGACCACGCCTGCCGCACGGCCCTCGACGTCTGGGCGGAACGTCACAACAGTGAGGGCACCGAGCCTGTGCGGCTCATCCACGCCGGTCTCATCCACGCCCGCTGAGCCGGACCCCGCACGACAGGACCCGCGGCCGCCGAGAGTCCACTCATACGGCCGCGACGCCGAGATCCTCTACCTCCAACTCATGATCGCCCACCATCGGGCGGGGGTGGCGATGGCCCAAGCTCTGCTCGACCGCTGCTCCGACCACCCGGACGTGCGCGGGATCGCTCAGACCATCATCACCTCCCAGACCAGCGAGATCGGCACCATGCAGGCCATGCGCTACGCCCGGGACGCAAACCGCTGACCGGCCGACCACATACCGGTGAACGGCATTCCGTTCCCACCCCGGCCCACCGCGAACGCCCGCTCACCATCATCGACGGGCACGCCATCGCCACTGCCGGCCACGGACGGTGGCATTGTCGGCAGTGGCGAGCCCGTGGTCGTGGTGGCATGTCACGCCGTCCGTCGAGGCACGGGGAGCCGGTTACCCGACGGCGAGAGTGCCCAGCATGTTCGGGTGGATCGTGCAGACAAGCCGGTACTCGCCGGGCTGGCGTACCTCGAACGCGAACGACCCGCTTTGCCCGGCCGATATGATCGGCGAGCGGGCGCCGGCGATGTCGAGGAGTACCGCGTTGTGTGGAGCTGAACCGGCCGGCACGCTGAAGTCGATGCGGATGCGGCC
>NZ_CAAAFT010000383.1:2444-3150 GCF_900634765.1 Candidatus Protofrankia californiensis
GCTGAGCAGCGTCACCGCGACCAGGACGGCCGCCGCAGCCGCCTGCCGGCCCCTACCGAGCGCCGTCACCTCCTGCCATCCGCCACGGCAGCGCATCGTGCTCCCTCCCTGTCGATGTGGCCCGCTGTGATTATCGGTGGGTGTCGCGGGCGTTGAGCTCGGCCAGCCAGCGGTTGTAGGCGGCCAGGGTGTCGTCGCTGTCGAGTTTCCGGTCGAGCTGGCGGGCGCGGCGTTCGTCGGCGCGGGCCCACTGGAAGAACAGGGCTGCGAGGGTGGTGACCGCGGGAAGCTCCCCGAAGCTCCAGGCGATGCCGCCGCCGAGCTTCTGATCGTCGAGTGGGGATGATCCCCACGGCCGGTCGAGCGCGGTGTAAAAGTCGGCGCCGAGCACACCGGTGGCCTGCATGAGCGCGACCCCGAAGAAGCCGTGAATGGCGATGGCGAGGAACAGCAGGCCCATCCGCGCCGGGTGGGGTAGCCGCTTCGGCCCGGGATCGATACCGATCAGTATCCAGAAGAACAGGCATCCGGCGGCGAGGAAGTGCCCCATCACGGCCAGGTGGACGAGATGGTTGTCCAACGTCCACGGGTAGATCGGGCTGAAGTAGACCGCGAACAGCGACCCGGCGAACAGCGACAGCGCCACCACGGGATGGGTCAGCACCCGCAGCGCCCGGCTGTGCACGATCTGCAGGAGCCATTGCCG
>NZ_CAAAFT010000384.1:0-3050 GCF_900634765.1 Candidatus Protofrankia californiensis
CGGCCAGGCCGATCAGCCAGGCCACGGTCCGACCCGCCGGCCAGGGCACGCCGGCCGCGTGCAGGCGGCGCAGGCCGGCCAGGTAGAGCCCGGCGCCGACCACCACGAGGGTGAGGAACAGCAGGTCCGGTCTGACCTCGGTGACCAGCCGGGTTGCGGTGACCGGGGGCGGCAGGTCGAACCCGAGCAGCGCCCGCGCCGGACTGTCCGCCGTCTCCCGGGCCGGCGGGGGGGTGCGGGACAGCGCGGCGGCCACCGTGACCGCCGCAGCCAGCACCGCAATCTCGACGGCGGCCAGCCGCAGCAGCGGTCCGCTGTTGCCGGCGGCCAATGCGGGGATCGTCCGGCGTCGATGCCAGACACCGGCCGCCCCGACCCCGACCAGCGCGGCGGTCTTCACCAGGACCAGCAGCCCGTACCGGCTGCCGACCAGGTCGGAGACGGCGGGCAGGCGGACCCAGGCGTTGACGATCCCGCTGACCGCGACCACGACGAAACAGCACACCGCCAGCCGGCTGAACCGGGCCACCGCCGCGCGCAACACCTCGGTGTCCAGACGACGTGCCTGCCAGCACAGCGCGGCCAGCCCGCCCAGCCACAGTGCCGCGGCCAGGATGTGGAACGCGACGGCGACCACGGCGATGTCATGGTTGCCCGCCTCATGCGCATGGCCGGTGACAGCCGGCGGAAGCAGGCCGACGAGCGCCCCCACGAGCAGCCACGCGGCGCCGGTCACCGTTGTGACCATCCGGGCGCCGACGGCGACGGCGGCGGTCAGGACGGTCACGACGAGCAGGGCCTGCGCCTGCGGCAGCACCCCGACGACGTTGACCAGCGTGCGCCCGCTCACCGCGTCCGGCAGCGGCCGGCCCAGCACGTCAGACACGGTGAACAGCAGGGCTGCGGCGGCAGCCCCACACCACAGCCACGCCGCGACCGACGCGGCACGCAGGCACCGCCGCCCCGACGCGCGAAGCCCACCGCCGCGGGCAGACGGCAGCAGGAACGCCGCAGCCACGGTCGCGCCGACCGTCGCCGTCCCGGCGACATCGCTCAGCAGCCGGACGAACGGCAGCCCCCAGCCGGTGACCGGCCCGGCATCCGGCAGGCCCACAGCGGGTTCGTCGGGGGCGCCACCTCCGAACCACAACACCGCAGCCAGCAGCCCGACCATCCCCGCTGCCAGACCACCGGCCACGGCCAGCCGGCCACGCCCGCGTGCGGCACCACCAACGCCAACGTCAACCGTCATCGCCGCTCCGGCCCCGTCGTCGCCGCACGGCGATCCCCACCGCTGTGGCCGCGGCGAGCGCTCCGACCGCTGCGGCGGCGACCGGCATGCCGCCTCCGCCCCCATCCGCGCCGTCGGTAGCGGTGCCCGGCGACCCGGTGGGCGGCGCGGCAGGCTGCGACGGCGCGCCCGACGGGACAGCGGATAGCGCGGGTGTGGCCGTCGACGGCGGGCCGCCGGTCACCGCGGTCACCGTGAAGCTGGTCTGCCCGGAGATCGGGTGGCCGTCGGCCGAGACAACCCGGTAGGCCACCGTGTACCGGCCCGGGGCGGGCAACGACCCCAACTGCTGGACCACCCGTGTCCCGTCCACCACGGCCGGCCCGCTCGATACCGCCGCGCCCGCCGGCCCGGTCACCACCACCGTCGCCAGCCCCGCTCCCAGCTGCTGGGAGAACCCGAGCTGCACCGAGGACGGCATGCGATCGACCGTGGCGCCGTCGGCCGGTTGGGCCTCGACCAGCCCGGTGTGCGCGCCCGCCGCACCCCCCGCCGCGACCACCACAACCAGTGCCGCCAAGGCCACCGCCATGGCCCGGGCCAGTGGCCGACAGCTCACGCGTCGCCACGCTCTACCCACGAGACCACCCTCACCGGTCCGCGACCCCAATCCTCTACACAGTGCAGAACTCCCGCCGTGACGTATCCGCCCGAGGACAGCTTGTGGGACACCACCACCATCACGGTGCGGGCCACGGCCACCCGACACGCGGCGCAGCTCGTTGCACCGACATACCGGACGACGAGCAGACCGAGGCTCTGACGGTCCGGTTACGAAGCTACGCCGCCACCAGCCCGACCATGCGGGTCAGCTGTGTACTAAGCCGCATAGGAGATAGTGGGTGCGGTCCGGTGGCCTCGCGAACCTTGGAGACGTCGATGACCGTTCCGTTCCCACGCCGGCGCCTCACCGCCGCCCTCCAGGTCGCTGCTGCCCTCGCCGCAGCCGTCCTGCTGGTGGCCTGCGGGGGCGGTACGTCCACCGAGGACAGCGGACAGGGCGGGCAGATCAGCCACGTGCACGGGCTCGGTGTCAACCCGGCCGACAACGCGGTCTACATCGCCACCCACCACGGCCTGTTCCGCATCGAGCAGGGCACCGCACGCCTGGTCGGTGAGGCACGCGACGACTTCATGGGTTTCACCGTGGCCGGTCCCAACATGTTCCTCGCCAGTGGGCATCCCGCCCCCGGCGCCGGCGGCCCGTCGAACGTGGGGCTGATCGAGTCCACCGACGCGGGCACGACCTGGCACCAGCGTTCCCTGGCCGGTCAGGCCGACTTCCACGCCCTCGACTATGCCCACGGCACCGTGTACGGCTACGACGCCACCGCCGCCACCCTGCGTACCAGCACCGACAAGACCACCTGGGACAGGCGGGCGCGGATCGCCGCCGCTGACGTCGTGGCCAGCCCGGCCGACCTGACCTCGGTGCTGGCCAGCACCGAGCGGGGTGTGGCCGCCAGCACCGACGGCGGCCGGAGCTTCGCCCCGCCACGCAGCAGCGCCGTGCAGGTGTTCCTCGCCTGGCCGGCGATGACGACGCTGTACGGGGTGGACCGGGCCGGCACTCTCAGCATGAGCGCCGACACTGGTGCCACGTGGACGCGGATCTCCGCGATTCCCGGCGGCCAGCCGCAGGCGTTCACCGCCGTCGACGCACACCACCTGCTTGCCGCCACCACAGACGGGATCTACGAATCCCGCGACGCCGGCGTCACCTTCGCCCGGCTCCTGCCCCTGGCCACCGACTGACAGG
>NZ_CAAAFT010000384.1:3276-4449 GCF_900634765.1 Candidatus Protofrankia californiensis
GTCCAGGAACCGTCGTAGTTCTTGATGTTCGGTAGGTTCAGGAGTTCGTGCAGGGCGAACCAGGTGTGGGCGGAGCGCTCACCGATCCGGCAATAGGCGATGCTGTCGGTGGCCAGGTCCACGCCGGCGTCGGTGTATAGCGCCTGCAGTGCCTGGTCGGACTTGAATGTGCCGTCCTCGTTGGCGGTCTTCGCCCACGGGATGTTCTTCGCCGTCGGTATGTGCCCGGCCCGCTGGGCCTGCTCCTGCGGCAGGTGTGCCGGCGCCAGTAAACGGCCGGCGTACTCGTCGGGAGAGCGGACGTCGATGAGGTTCTTCGTGTTGATGGCTGCGATCACCTCGTCCCGGAAGGCGCGAATGTCGGTCCGCGGCGGCGTGGCCGTGTATGTGGTGGTGGGACGATCCGGGGTGTCGGTGGCCAGCGTGCGGCCGTCGAACTCCCACTTCTTGCGGCCGCCGTCGAGGAGCCGCACATCCGGGTGGCCGTAGAGCGTGAGATACCAGTAGGCGTAGGCGGCGAACCAGTTGTTGTTACCGCTGTAGAGGACGACGGTGTGCTCGTTCGCGATGCCCTTGGCGGACAGCAACCTCTCCAGCTGCTCCTTGTTCACGAAGTCTCGGATGACCGGGTCCTGCAGCTCGGACTTCCAGTCGAGTTTCACCGCGCCGGGGATATGGCCAGTGTCGTAGGCGGACACATCCTCGTCGACCTCGACGAACACCACATTCGGATCATTGAGGTGCTCGTCGGCCCAGGAGGCGTCGACAAGCGTGTTCTCACGGCTCATCCGTGCGCTCCCTTCATCACACAGATCATCGGAAAACGACCCACTGTCACCACGACCACGCCGGTCACGGCGCCAACCATGGGGAATATCCACAGCACGCTTACCAGGGCGTAGGGTCGCCGTTCTGCGAACCTTCCCCATCGCTGTCCCGCCAACCTTCCCCGCCACAGCTCAGGCCATCAGTCCGTCGGGGCTGGCAGCCCACCTCGCCCACCATCCGGCGGACGCCGACCGCGCTGCCGGCGGGTTAGCCCTGCGTCCGGGGCTGATGCGGGCACCGGCGTTGAACGCTCCCCAAGACAGTAGATGATCTTCCGGGGCTCCACGAGGCATCATGCGCACGGACCGCATTTACATCGGCAGCCGTATGATCCCTCGTTGCGCC
>NZ_CAAAFT010000385.1:0-3454 GCF_900634765.1 Candidatus Protofrankia californiensis
GACACACCCAAGTGCCGTTGCAGTACTAGGGCGTGTATCGGGTTGTGATCGATCTGTGGGGTTCGTTCGTGTGGCGGGTCTGATCGGGTAGACCGTCGTGCATGACGCGGGCGCAACTGACAGACGAGGAGTGGGCGTTCATCGAGCCCTACCTGCCGATCGGCGGGTTCGGCCCGTACCCGCAGCGGCTGCGGTGGCAGTTCGAGGGTGTGATCTGGCGGTTCAAGACCGGCGGGCAGTGGCGGGAGATGCCGCGAGAGTTCGGCGCCTGGTCGACCGTCCACAACCGCTTCCGGCAGTGGCGCGACGCAGGCGTGTTCGAGGCCCTGCTGGAGGGTCTGATCGCGGAGGCCGTGCAGCGGGGTGCGGTGGACCTGTCCCTGGTCAGCATCGACTCCACCACCGCGCGTGCTCACCACGACGCTGCCGGGATGCACCTGGACCGCGACGTCATCGCCGCCCTGGAGAAGGCTGCCGTCGAGGAGGAGAAGACCAGGTCAAAGGGGGCAGCGTCGAAGAACACAACGGGCACGGCGCCGAAGCCGATCCCGCGCGGGAGGAGCGACGACGTATCCGGCGTCGGCGAAAACTCCGCCTGACAGCCGCCCTGCTCGGACGGTCGCGGGGCGGGCAGACCAGCAAGGTCCACCTCGCCGCCGACCGGAAGTGCCGGCCGCTGGCGTTCGTCCTGACCGCGGGGCAGGCCGCGGACAGCCCGCAGTTCATCCCCGTGCTGAGGAAAATACGGGTCCGCGGGCCTGTCGGCCGCCCCCGCACCCGGCCAGACGCGGTCGCCGGGGACACGGCCTGCTCGGCCCGCGGTAACCGGGCCCACCTGCGCAGACGCGGCATCAAGGCCGTGATCCCGGAGAAGAGGGAGCAGGCCGCCGACCGGACGAAGAAGGGCTCCGCCGGCGGCCGGCCCGTCAGCCACGACACCGGCCTCTACCAGGAGAGGAACACCGTCGAGCGCCTGATCAACAAGATCGAGGACTGGCGGGGCATCGCCACCCGCTACGACAAAACCCCGGACAGCTACCTTGCCGGCCTACACCTGCGCGCCTCGATGATCTGGATCAAAGGCATCAGCCGGACCCCAATTTGATCACAACCAGATACGCGCCCTAACAAGGCCGCAGCCGCCGTGGCCGACGAGCTACGCTCCGTTCACGCCACGGCCGGCAGTCCGCATCACCGGACGACGCATGCCGCCCTGGCCCGGATCCGCGCCGCCGCCTGCGGCGCCAGCCTGTACGGGCAGGCCCAGACCGCGCACGGTCTCACCCCGGCGTTCCCCTATCTCGACCGGGCGGTGGTCGAGGCATGCCTGGCCTGCCGGCCTTGGGAGGCCACCGACCCGCACCATCCCAAACCGCTGCTCCTGGCCGCGCTGGCACCCCTGACCTCACCGGGCCTGATGACCCGGCGGGACAAAGGCCACTACACCGCCGAGCTGTACACCGGCTGGCGTCGGCACCGCCGGCACCTCACCGACCTGCTCGACGCCCCCGTCCTGGCCGACCTCGGCCTTATCGACCCCGGCCAGCTGCGCACCGCCGCCCGTACATTCCTCGACTCGGGTCTGCCGCCGGCGCTACTGACCGACACCCTCGCGCTGGAACTGTGGCTCCAGGCCCAACCACCAGCCCACACCGGAGGTGGAGAGAATGCCTGACCTACCCGCTACACCCGGCGTGCGGCTACCCGGCCGGGTCCGACTGCGCCGTGACGTCATCACCGCCGCCGTCGGCGAGGGCATGACGCTGGTCAACACCGCCGGGCAGATGTTCCACCTCAACGCCAGCGGCCGGCTCGCCGTGCACGCGCTCGCCGACGGCGTACCCGCCGCCGTGGCCGCGCTCCGCACCCGCTACGGGCTCAGCCAGGACGACGCCGCACACGACCTTGACCATCTCCTGGGTCAACTCGACGCCGCGGATCTGATACGCCTGCGATGAGCATCTCGATCGCGCTCCCCGAACCGGCACCGACCCGCGCCTGGGAACGCTGCGCCGCCCGGCTCACCATCGCCGCCGCGGACCTGCTATTGATCAGCACCCGCCGCCGGCTCGGTCTCCGCCACCGGCTGCTGCGCCTGCTCGCCCGGACCGCGACCCGCCCCGCCAGCCCGGCCGACACCGCCCGCGCGCACCGCGCCATCACCGCTGTCAGCCCCCGCTGCGCCAGCGGCCACGGCTGCCTGCCCCGCTCCCTGGCGGTCGTGCTGTGGTGCCGAGCCACCGGCCACCACGCCACCTGGATCCTCGGGGCGGCCACCGGCCCGCTGGCCGCCCACGCGTGGGTCGAAGCCGCCGGACAGCCCGTCGCCAACCCGGTCAACCCGCACCTGCTCTACACCTCCACCCTCACCATCTGACACCCGTCACCGTCAGTCCCCGTCACCGTCAGGAGCCCGCGTGAGCACATCGGAGACGGCCCCCGACCCGCTGGCCGCCCGCCTCACCGCCTACGCCGCGGCGTTACGTGCCACCGGCGCGATCCGCACCGACCGGGTCCAGGAGGCGTTCGCCGCCGTGCGCAGGGACCGCTGCCTGACCCACTTCCGCCTCGGTGACCAGCACATCTCCGTCCCGCAGGACACCATCCCCACAGCGGACGTGCTCGACATCGTCTACAGCGGCCAGCCGCTGCTCACCCGTACCGGCGCCGTGCCGTCGTCCTCCTCCGCACCGACGATCATGGCCAGGATGCTCGAAGCACTCGACCCGCACCTCGGGCACCGGGTTCTCGAGATCGGCGCTGGCACCGGCTACAACGCCGCCCTCATCGCGCACCTCACCCGCGCACCGGTGGTCACCGTCGAAGCTCATCCCCCCACCGCCGCCGAAGCGACCGCGTCGATCCGCCGGCTCGCTCTCGACGACCAGATCACCGTCCTGACCCACGACGGCTACCACGGCGCCGCCGGCCACGCCCCCTACGACCGGATCATCGTGACCTGCGGCATCGCCGGCATCCCTCCCCGCTGGCTGGACCAGCTCACCGGCACCGGGCTGATCCTCGCCCCGGTCGCCCACGGCGGGCTGCACCCCATCCTGGCCGTCTCTCCCGATGGCACGGCAGCCGCCCGCATCGGCGGCGACTTCATGCCCGCTGCCGGGCCCCTACGCCATCCCGCCCTGGTCGGCCGCAACCCCGCCCAGCCGGTCCCCACCAAGCCGACGGTATGGAGCACCGACCTCACCGGCGCCCTCGACCAGACCGCCTACCACGACCTGTGGTTCCACCTCGCCACCCGGGACACCCGGATCACCCGGGCGTGGATGGACGACGACGACTTTGACTTCACCGCCGGACAACTCGCCCTCCACGACCCCGACCACGGCACCGCCTGGGCCCAGAACACCGGCCGGATCATCGCAACCCACCCCGACCCCGGCAAGCACCTCACGACTCTGGTCAGCGCCTGGCTCGACACCGGACAACCAGCCCT
>NZ_CAAAFT010000386.1:0-2617 GCF_900634765.1 Candidatus Protofrankia californiensis
GTCTGGGGGCTGGGGCTGTGGTGAGGGACCGGTGAGGGGTTCACAGCCGGGCTGGGTGGCCCCGCTGAGATCGTTGTCGCGGGGCCGGGCCGTGTCGTCGTGGGGGTCGTGCCGCCAGATGAAGAACCGTTGCAGGGCTGGGCCTTCGGGTGCCCTGCCGCCGGCGGCGGCACAGGCGCCGAGGTAGTCGGTGAGGTAGGCCAAGGGTTCGTGGCCGTTGCGTTCGGCGGTGGCGCGGTGACGGTCCAGACGCAGGCGGCCAGGTGGGCGGACCACTCGGCCTGGCTGCCGTAGCAGTTCTTCCGTCCGACCACCGGGGTCCGCAGCGCCCGCTCCGCGATGTTGTTGTCCAGGCCCAGGTCGGGGAAGTCGCGGTGGCGTACCAGCCCTTCCCATTCCCGATCCAGGGTGGCCAGGACCTTGCGGGCCGCCGGGTGCAGGCTGTAAATCGCGGCGTCCTGCCGGCGGGCGGTGTCGATAGCGACCAGGGCCGCCTCGAACGCGGCCAGGGCTTGGGCGCGCTCGTCGCCGCCGGGTTCGGCGGCGGCCAGGTTACGGTGGGCCAGGTAGAGGTCGCCGATCCGGCGGACCCACAGGTCGCGCCAGGGCCGCAGCTGGAGGTAGGCGTCCCCGGCCCGGACGAAGCGGCGCCTCATATGGCTCCAGCACCACAGCGGGTCGACGCCGTCGAGGCGGCCCAGGGCCTGGTAGACGGTGAAGAAGTCGGCCGAGAGCACCAGGTGGCGGCCGTCCGGCAGCGCCCCGTCCTTCACGTCGACGCCGAGGTGGCGTTCGAGCATGGCAGCCGAGCGGGTGGGGTCCATGGTGAACACGGCGGTGTCCGGGGCGAGGAAGACCCACAGCCACCAGCGGTGCCCGCGCGTGCGGCCGGCTTGTTCGAACACCCGCCAGCCGGTCTCGTCGGCGTGCAGGTGCGCTGCCTCGGCGTTGCGGGCGGCGATCGCCTCGGTGATCGGGGCCAGCAGTCCGGCGGCATCCTGAAGCACTCCGCACAGGGTGCCCTCGGCCACCTCCAGCCCGTCGGCGGCCAGCGCTGTGGCGATGCGGTGCAGCGGGCGGCCCAGCACGTACTTCTCGTGCAGCAGCCTCGTGAGGAAGCCGGCGGTAAACCGGCCCTGGGGGACCGGTTTGGGTGGCACCGGCGCGATCACCGTGCGTGGGCCGGGCAGGTGCAGCGGCGGCAGTAGCGTAGCCGTCGGCGCACGATCCTGGTGATCGTCACCTGCCAGTCGATCTGCTCGCTCGTCTCGCTGCCGAGGAACTCGAAATCCCTCCCGCAGTGGGGCACATCCGCTGGCCGGGGGTACGTCGTGGATCTCCTCGCGGATATTGAGCCGGGAGTAGTCCCGCCGGCCGTGGCCCCTGCTGCCCGGCCGTTGGCCGCGCCGCCTCAGCTGGCCGGGCTTGCGGCCGCCCTCGGTGTCCTGTCCGTCGGGTTCCTCGGTCCCGCCGCCTCGGCCGGGGCGGTTCTTCTCGGAGTATGGGCCGAACAGCAGCCGGCTTAGCACCGCGACCTGCTCACCCAGCTCCGAAGCCCATGCCTCGGCCCGCTCGGCACGGGCGCGCCAGTACGCCACGTCGGTGACGTCGTCGGCCGCAACCACGGGGGCACGCCATCTAGGGCGCGTATCTGGTTGTGATCTGTTTGCGGGTTTCGTCCTCGCGGCGGGGTGTGATCCGGTAGATCTTCGTGTATGACGCGGGTGCAGTTAACGGACGCCGAGTGGGAGTTCATCGAGCCCTATCTGCCGGTCGGCGCGTTTGGTCCGTACCCGCAGCGGTTGCGGGCACAGTTCGCCGGTGTGGTCTGGCGGTTTCGGACGGGTGCGCCGTGGCGGGAGATGCCTGGGGAGTTCGGGGCCTGGCCGACGGTGCACAACCGGTTCCGGCAGTGGCGGGACGCCGGTGTGTTCGCGGCCCTGCTGGAAGGCATGATCGCTGAGGCTGCGAAGCGGGGTGCGGTGGACTTGTCCCTGGTCAGCGTGGACTCCACCACGGCCCGGGCTCACCATGACGCTGCCGGGATGCACCTCGACCCGGACGTCCTCGCCGCCTTGGAGAAGGCCGCTGCCGAGGAGGAGCAGGCCCGGAAAAAGGGGGCGGCCCGGAGGAACAAGACGGGCAGAACGCCGCAGACGACCCCGAGCGGGAGCGGCGCCGGCGCCTGCGGGCCCGGCACAGGGTCCGGCTGAAGGCCGCGTTACTCGGGCGGTCGAGGGGTGGGCAGACATGCAAGGCCCACCTCGCCGTCGACCGCGGGTGCCGTCCGCTGGCGTTTGTCCTGACCGTGGGCCAGGCCGCGGACAGCCCGCAGTTCATCGGTGTCCTGGGAAAGGTCCGGGTACGGGGGCCCGTCGGCCGCCCTCGTACCCGTCCCGGCGCGGTCGCCGCCGACAAGGCGTACTCGTCGCGCGGTAACCGCGCCTACCTGCGTAAACGTGGTATCACCGCGGTCATCCCGGAGAAGAAGGACCAGGCCGCGAACCGGAAGCGCAAGGGCGCCAAGGGCGGCCGGCCCGTCCGCCACGACGCCGACCTGTACAAGCAACGGAACACCGTCGAACGTCTGATCAACAAGCTGAAGGCATGGCGAGGC
>NZ_CAAAFT010000386.1:3028-5805 GCF_900634765.1 Candidatus Protofrankia californiensis
ATCGCCACCCGCTACGACAAGACTCCGGGCAGCTATCTCGCCGGTCTCCATCTGCGCGCTTCCATGATCTGGATCAAGGAGCTCACGTGAACCACCCCTTGATCGCGACCGGATACGCGCCCTAGACGAGTAAGTCCTATGTGCTCAGTGGTCGTAGGCGATCAGTGATCGGGTGATGGGTGCGCCGGTCTTGTTGTTGTGCCAGATCGCCGCGGCCATCGCCAGGATGCGTTGGGCGACCCGGATCGCGACGCCGGTGAAGGTCCGCCCGCCGTGTTGTTCCAGGTCAAGCTGCCCTTTGAGGGTGTCGTTGACCGACTCGATGAGCTGGCGGATCTTCTTGAGCAGCGGCTCGCCGTAGCGCTCCCGTTCGTCCTTGCGGGACGGCCGCATCAGCGTGATGCCCCACTCGGCGAGAGCCCGCTCGAACGGTTTCGAGGCGAAACCCTTGTCCGAGATGAGCAGAACCCCGTCGCGCGCGGCGATCAGACCGGCGTCGATCTCGATCATCGCGGCGAGCACGTCCCGTTCACCGATCTTCGGGTTGGCCAGCGCCCACAGGATCGGCATGCCCGTCGGGGTACACACCAGGTACAGCCGCAGCCCCCAGAAGAACCGGGAATGAGACGCGCAGTAGCCGTAGCCAGCCCAGCCGGCGACGTTGGAACGTCGCACCGTCGGGCGGGACATCCCGCACGGCACCGGGGTGGAGTCGGTGATCCAGTGGTTGTCGAAGCAGAAGTCACTGTCGATCGCCAACTCCCGGATCATCGTCTTGACCAGGGGTAACGCCGCGCGTAGCCGCTTGTTGTAGCCCGACTGGCCGGGCAGGTAGGGAAACATCCCGGCCAGGTGTGTACGTGCGTGACGCAGCCAGCGGGCCTCGGAGTGATGGCCGAGCAGGGCCTGTGCCACAGCGAGGCAGACCAGTTCGGAGTCGGTCAACCGGGGCGGCCTGCCCCGCTCCCGGGTGCCCCCGATTCGGTTGTCGATCTTCACGTACAGTGCGGTCAAGAGGGTGTCCAAGTCTTGCGTCACAACATGACCTTGGACGCCCTCTCTCCATGCCCGGCCACAGCCAGCCCAGACTTCGGACTTACTCGTCTAGCCGGCCCTGCTGGCCGCGAAAGCCGCCGGCCACAGCCACGTCAGCGTCGACGGCACTCTGATCGAGACCGATCGCAACCGCCCCCCGGCCCCACCCGGGCGTGGACCTGTGCTGGTCGGGCACACACGCCAACCACGGCGGGAACATCCAGGTCGTCACCGTCCCGGACGGCTGGCCGCTGTGGACCTCCGACGTGCGCCCCGGCCGGGAACACGACACCACCGCCCTGCGCTCCCACCCCGAGATCCTGCCCGCACTCACCACCTGGACCGCCGCCGGCCTGCCCGTCCTCGGCGACCTCGACTACGAAGGCGAACGCGACACCGTCACCATCGCGGTCAAGAATCCCACGGGCGGCCGGCTCACCGACGAGCAGAAAGCCCACAACACCGCGCACAACGGCAAGAAGGCCGTCGGCGAACACGGGAACTCCCTACTCAAGACCACTTTCAAGGCGCTGCGCAACGTCAGCCTCTGCCCCTGGAAAATCGGGAAGATCGTCACGGCAGCTCTCGTGCTCCTACACGTCGAACACGACCGGACCACCCGATCACTCAACGCAACAGACGGTTACTCGGAAAGGCTCAATGAAGACGGAGGAAGCCCATGCTAGGATCACTAGATTACGCTGCGTGTGAATTGATCTGTAAGTTCGCGGGACGTCCCCGCGTAGGGCTGATCGGTGGGGCCAAGGCGGCCCCGACCCCACCGATGCGATCACGAGACGGCGAACATGGTCAGATCAACCGGGGTGATCCCGTGCTTCTTGCAGTGCTCGTTGTGTCGCTCGGCGAATGTGTGCGCTTGTTCGATGCCGATGATCTCGTCGTTGAGACCGAGGAACGCAAGCGCGCCTTCTACAGAGATGAATAACTCCACGTCCTCGCCTGGCTCGACAATGAACGTGTGCCTGCTGTTGGCGACCTCGTAAACAAAGTCGCCGGGCCCGGAAACCCAGTCATGCTCCGCGTACCGCCAGTTCCCTCGAATGGTGTAGACGAGTACACGGCCAAAGTGATCGTGGACGCCCAGCGACGCTCCCCCGGGCGCGCGCATAAACATCTGCGTCTCGCTTTTGATCAGATCCACATGTAGAATCTTCAGCTGGACGTCGTTCGAATAGGGCGTGAACGGGTGCCATAGAAGATCGTCGCCTCTAGTATGCGTCGGAGCGAAATGCTGGACGGTGGTGTCCAGTGTCGTCATCTAAGTCTCCTTGGTAGTTATCGTCGATCCTTGCGCTCGACATGTTCTGGATCTGGCGGGGGAACGACCGGACTTTTACTGGGTCGCAGATTGATCCTGGACCTGAACAAACGATCCGAAATAGAACAGCTGCGACAGATCTCTGAACACACGTGACAAGCGGGGCCTGTGGGGCTTCAGAACCCCGATTTGGGCGTTGACCTGCCTGTTTGCCTGCGGGACGGGGCCCGCGTCGGGCAGGCTGGATGGTCATGGTGTGGTCCCTGCTCTACGCTCTGACACGCAACCCTTTTCAGGGTGCTGCTGCTCCGGGTCCGCGGTGACGCCGCGAAGGAGGTAGAACGGGTCTGTTGCGTTCGCCGGGTCCTTGGTCGGGCAGGTGGGTGGATGCGTCGACGACCCACCCGTCCACCGGGCTCTGTTGCATTGGGCGGAGGCAAGGCATGGTGGACCTGTGCCGGGC
>NZ_CAAAFT010000387.1:0-7358 GCF_900634765.1 Candidatus Protofrankia californiensis
GTTCACCATGGGGCACCTCTCGATGCCCGTCTGGGACAACCTCTCAAATCTGCTGGAATCTTGTTGAGTCAAACCACCCCGGATCACCCGGCGACCGCCTCAACGACTCCTCCGAACACTCACAGTGAGCCTCGGGCCGGGGATGGGGGCCATCCGAGCGATGAGCTTGGCTCGGATGTCTCCCGGCTTTCCGCCGGCAAGGAGAACATTACGGGTGGCCAACGGGATCGTCAAACGCCAGAGACTTTTTGATCTGTGATGTACATCACATCATTCGAATGTCGCCTTGACCCACCCGTCTGGTATGGGACTATTACTGGCCGCCCCGGATGCCCGGGCTGGAGATCGTGAAGATGCCCGGAGGCCCAGGTCAAAGGCGGTTCGATCATGGTTTTCACGCCGCCGGAGCCACCGGAAACCGTGGAGTGGAGCTGCCCGGCAGGCTCCTGATACGGACTCCCCAGGCGAGGTCCCGTCAGGCGAGGTCCGTCAGGCGAGGTCTCGGCCGGGTTCCGGCGCCGCTGCCGGTGCTGGAACCGTCCGGCGCTCACGCCGCGAGCCGCTGACCGACAGCTCCCCTGTGATCCACAACCGCCATTCCCGATCCGCTGCGGCCCTGACCCCGACCCGGGGCCCATGGGCAACCCGAGCTTCGTCGATCCCAGGGCCCGCGCAGAGCACGAGCGCGGCATCGTCCGCGGGCAGAGCGGGCAGAGCGGCACTCCCACCGGAATCGCCCCTCCCGACGAGGTCGGCACCATCGGGTCCTGCACCGATGGGGCCAGCACCAACGGGGCCGGCACCGATGAGGACGAGGTCGGCACCGTTGAGAGAGCCGTCGACGGCCAGCGCCCTGGTGAGTCGGGCCGGCCCCCTGGCCAACGCCGCCCTGGCCAGGTGCGAACGGCCGCGCGCCGCCCTGTCCGCCCCCTCGACCACCTCACCGGCGCGCAGGAGGACAGCGGCGGCTTCGCCGACCGGCCCGCACACGATGTTCATGCACCAGTGCATGCCGTATATGAAGTAGACGTACAGGTGCCCGGGTGGTCCGAACATCACCGTGCACCGTGGGGTCAGGCCGTGGAACGCGTGCGAGGCGGGATCGTCCTCGCCGCCGTAGGCCTCGACCTCGGTCAGCCGAACGACGACCCCACCCCGACGCAGCCGGGCACCCAGCAGGTTACGGGCGACATCCAGCGGCGGCCGGTCGTAGAACCGCCGGTCCGGGACGCTCAGGAGCCGCCCGCCCACTCACGGTCCTGACGCAGGCGTTCGGTGAGCGCGGCCAACTGCTCGCGCACCCGTGCCGGCGCCGTCCCACCCGGAGCCGAACGGGCCTCCAGCGCGCCCTGCACGGACAGCACCGAACGCACACCCGGGGTTAGCCGGGGGTTGATGGCCGCGAGCTCCTCGGCACCGACCCCGTCGAGGCCGACGTCGTGCGCCACACACCAGGCCACCAGCTGCCCGACCGCCTCGTGCGCCTCCCGGAAGGGCACCCCGCCCCGGACGAGGTACTCGGCCACGTCCGTCGCCAGCGCAAACCCGTCCGGAGCGGCCTCGGCGAGGCGCTGGCGCCGCACCCGCATCGTGGCCACCGTCCCGGCGGTTGCCGGCAGCACCAGCAGGAGGGTGTCGACCGCGTCGAACACCGGTTCCTTGTCCTCCTGCAGGTCGCGGTCATAGGCCAGAGGAAGCCCCTTGAGCACCGTGAGCAACCCGATGAGCGCCCCGATCAGGCGGCCGGACTTGCCCCGGGCGAGCTCGGCGACGTCCGGGTTCTTCTTCTGCGGCATGAGCGAGCTGCCGGTGGCGAAGGCGTCGTCCAGCTCGACCCAGCCGAACTCGCGGCTGGTCCACAGGACGATCTCCTCACCGAGCCGGGACAGGTGCACGCCGATCAGCGCGGCCACGAACAGGAACTCCGCGGCGAAGTCACGGTCGGAGACGGCGTCGATCGAGTTCTCGAAAGCCGAGTCGAAGCCGAGTTCGACGGCGACACCCTGGGGGTCCAGCGGCAGCGAGGAGCCGGCCAACGCCCCCGCTCCGAGACTGCACACGGCGGCACGGCGATCCCAGTCCCGCAGCCGGGCGACGTCCCGGACGAACGCGTGGACGTGCGCCAACAGCTGGTGGGCGAACGAGATCGGCTGGGCGTGCTGGAGGTGGGTCATCCCGGGCGCGGGCGTGTCCACGTGCGCCGTCGCCTGGTCGACGATGGCCAGCTGCAGGTCGATCAGACGGGCAGCCACCTGGCGGACGTGATCCCGCAGGTACATCCGCAGATCGGTGGCAACCTGGTCGTTGCGGCTGCGCCCGGCCCGCAGCTTGCCCCCCAGGGTGCCGAGGCGTTCGAGCAGCCCCCGCTCCAACGCCGTGTGCACGTCCTCATCGTCCACGGTCGGGCGGAAACGCCCGGTACGCACCGCCTCCGACAGATCGTCGAGAGCGGCGAGGACGGCGGTGAGCTCGCCGTCGTCGAGCAGACCGGCACGGTGCAGCACCCGGGCGTGGGCACCGGATGCCTGCAGGTCGTAGGGGGCCAGCCGCCAGTCGAACTGGACGCTGACCGACAGGCGGGCCAGCGCCTGCGCCGGACCGCCGGCAAAGCGGCCACCCCACAATCGGGTCGGCGGCGGGGACACCGACGACGGGGACGCCGCTGGCTGGGACCCCGCCGACGACGGGGATACCGGTGGCTGGGACCCCGGTGCGCTCACCGTGACAGCCGCTGTTCCCGAGCGGCCCACACCTTGCTCGGCAGCCCCCACAGGTCGATGAAACCGCGGGCGTCGCGCTGGTCGAACTGGTCGCCGGCGTCATAGGTCGCCAGTGCGTGGTCGTACAGGCTCGCCTCGCTGCGCCGCCCCACCACCTGGGCCACCCCGCCGGCCAGGCGGATCCGCACCTCGCCGCTGACCCGGACGCTGGATGCGTCGACGAACGCGTCCAGCGCGGTCCGCAGCGGCGAGTACCACAGGCCGTCGTAGACCAGCTCGGCCCAGCGCTGGTCCACCCCGCGCTTGAACCGGGCGACTTCCCGCTCCAGGGTGAGGTCCTCCAGGTCACGATGGGCGGTCAGCAGGGTTATCGCCGCCGGGCACTCGTATATCTCCCGGCTCTTGATCCCCACCAGTCGGTCCTCGATCATGTCGATCCGCCCGACGCCCTGCGCGCCCGCCCGCGTGTTCAGTTCCGCGACCAGAGCCACCAGCGGCAGCGCGCGGCCGTCCAGTGAGACCGGGAGCCCGTCGACGAAGCCGATCGTCACCTCGTCCGGCTCCCGCGCAAGCGTCGGGTCGGCGGTATAGACGAAGACGTCCTCCGGGGGCTGCGCCCACGGGTCCTCGAGCACGCCGCACTCGGCTGTGCGGCCCCACAGGTTCTGGTCGATGGAATAGGGAGAACGTGCTGTCACGTCGATCGGAAGGTCTCGTTCGTCCGCGAAGGCGATCGCCTTGTCCCGGGTCATCCCCGAGTCACGGACCGGCGCCAGAACCTTGAGATCCGGTGCCAGCGCCATCACGCCGACCTCGAAACGCACCTGGTCGTTACCCTTGCCGGTACAACCATGGGCGATGGCCCCGGCACCGAAGGTGTGAGCCGCCTCCACGAGGTGCCGGACGATGATCGGCCGCGACAGCGACGAGATCAGCGGATAGCGGTCCATGTACAGGGCGTTCGCCCGGATGGCGGGGGCGACGAACGACCGGGCGAACTCCTCCCGCGCATCGACCACGACCGACTCCACCGCCCCACAGGTCAGGGCGCGCTGCCGGATCAACTCAAGATCCTCACCACCCTGACCGACATCGACGGCCAGGGCCACGACCTCCGCGCCGGTCTCGGCGCCGATCCAACCAATGGCCACGGACGTGTCCAGGCCGCCCGAATATGCCAGTACCACGCGGTCAGTCACCGCTGATCAACCTTTCTTCTCTTCGTTCCCGGGCGTTGCCTTCAGCCGTTGCCTCCGGCCCCGGCAATGTCTGTTTCTGGGGCCCACGCCCATGCCCAGGTTCCCGAACCACTAGCCGGCGGGGGCGGAGGAACTGGGGTCGACCAGGCCCGCAAGAGAGTCACGGGTCCGGCCCTCGGCCAGGCCGAGCAGCCGGGCGGCCAGTTCGGGCCCGGTCGGATCGTCGCCGGCGCCGGGCGGACCGCCGGTGACCGACCGGGCCGACCGGCACACCACCAGCACCGTGTCGTCCCCGGCGATGGTGCCCATGACCTCCAGCAGCGACGCGCGGTCCAGGGCCGAGGCGAACAGCTGCGCCGCACCCGGCGGGGTCCGCAGGACCACCAGGTCGCCGTTGGCCTCGGCCGAGACCAGCAGCTCCTCGCAGAGCCTGCCCAGCGGCAACCGCACGGACTCGGCCGGCGCCAGGTTGACGTCGACGGCATAGACGAGCCCGCCCTGCGGGCTGCGCACCTTGGTCGCGCCGAGATCCTCCAGGTCGCGTGACAGCGTCGCCTGCGTGACCTGGACGCCTTCGGCCGCGAGCAGCCGGGCCAGCTCCGTCTGCGAACGCACCGGCTGCCGGGCGATCAGGGCGGCGAGCCTGACCTGGCGTGCGTGCTTGGTCAGCGGTGCGGCCGCATGGCGCACCGCCCCGGGCACCTGCGCGGTCACGGCAGCCCCAGGCGCCTGGGTGGTCACAGTGGCGTGGCCCTGCCGGCCTGTCACGGCGTGACCTTGCCGGTCAGCGCCGCGGGCAGTGGGTGGCGCGCCGCGTCACCCGGCCGGTCGCCGGCAGCCCGATCGTGATCTTCCAGCAGGAACGACTCCAGCAGGAACGACAGGAGTGCCTTCTGCGCGTGCAGCCGGTTCTCGGCCTGGTCGAAGACGACCGATTGGGGGCCGTCGAGCACGGAACCGGCGATCTCCAGGTCGCGGTGCGCCGGCAGGCAGTGCATGACGATCACATCGTCGCAGGCTGCCTCGACCGCCTTCTCGTCCAGCCGGTACGGCTGGAAGACCAGCGACCGGCTTTCCGTCTGATTGTCCTGGCCCATCGACGCCCAGACGTCGGTATAGAGCACGTCCGCGCCGGCCGCGGCCTCAAGCGGGTCGTGTGTCACCAGGATCTCCCCGCCGGTGACGGCAGCGATCTCGTTGGCGTGCCGGACCACCTGCTCGAACGGCTCGTACCCAGGCGGCGAGGCGACCCGCACCCGCATCCCGGCCAGCGCGCCGGCGAGGACCAGCGAATGCGCGACGTTGTTACCGTCCCCGAGATAAGCCAGTGCCAGTCCGGAAAGATTACCTTTTTTCTCCCGGATCGTCTGCAGGTCGGCAAGCGCCTGGCACGGGTGGGCGTGGTCGGAAAGCGCGTTGACCACGGGCACCGAAGCCGCCGCGGCCAGCCGTTCCAACCGCTCCTGCGCGAACGTCCGTATGATGATCATATCGACGTACCGGCTGAAGACGGCGGCCGTGTCCTCGATGGACTCGCCCCTGCCAAGCTGGGTGGTCGCCGCGTCCACCACCACCGGGTGCCCGCCGAGCTCGGCCACGGCGACGTCGAAGGACAGCCGGGTCCGGGTGGAGGGCTTCTCGAACAGCAGCACCACCGAACGGCCGGCAAGCGGCCCGGGCTCGCCGGTACCCGCGCGGCGGGTCGCCTTCAGCCTGTCCGCCGCGTCCAGGATGGCGGCCTGTTCCTCCGGCGTCAGGTCGGTGTCGAGGAGGAAGTGTCGGGTCATGAGACGGCGTCCAAAGCGAACAGGGCAAGCAACAAAGCAAGCATCGTAGGGAGCGCCGGCGAACGAGGAGCGCAGCGAAGGGCGCTGTCGGGGTGCACCGTCATGCGCCGACCTTAGAACGTTCGGTGGCAGGTCGTGCCTCCCCGGCGACCGCGGCCTGACCGGCAGCCGCGGCCTGGCCTGCGATCACGGCCTGACCGGCGATTCCCGGCAGCGCCGCGACGAACTCGTCCGCCTCCGCGACCGAGAGCACCAGCGGTGGGGCGAGCCGGACCGCATCCGCGCTCACCGCATTGACCAGAAAGCCCGCCTGGCGGGCCGCAGTTTCGAAGGCGGCGGCGAACGGCGAGTCGAGCTCGATCGCCAGCCACAGCCCACGGCCGCGGACCCCGACCACGCCCGGTGCGCCGGCGCCGCGGATCCCGCCGGCGAGCGCGCCCCCCACCCGCACCGCGTTGGCGATCAGGTCGTCCCGTTTGATGGTGTCCAGCACGGCGAGCGCGGCGGCGCAGACGACCGGCCCCCCGCCGAAAGTGCTGCCATGATCACCAGGACGCAACAGCTGCCCGGCCGGACCGAAGCCGACACAGGCCCCGATCGGCAGACCACCCCCGAGCCCCTTGGCGAGCGTGACGACGTCCGGGACGATGCCCTCGGCCTGATGCAGGAACCAGGTTCCGGCCCGGCCGATGCCGCTTTGTACCTCGTCCATGACAAGCAGCGCGCCGGCCCGGTCGCAGATGTCGCGGGCCGCCCGCAGGTAGCCCTCCGGCGGCGCGATCACACCGCCCTCGCCCAGCGTCGGTTCCAGGAACACCGCGGCGGTGCGCTCGCTGACCGCCGCCTCCAGCGCGGCGGTGTCACCGTAGGGGACGAAGCGCGCGCCGGGCAGCAACGGCTCGAACGGCGCCCGCTTGGACGCCTGGCCGGTGATCGACAGAGCGCCCAGAGTCCGCCCGTGGAACGATCCCTCGGCCGAGACGATCTCACCGCGGCCCGTCCGCCGCGAGATCTTGATGGCGGTCTCGTTGGCCTCCGCCCCGGAGTTGCAGAAGAACACCCGGCCGTCGGCGCCGCCCAGCAGCCCCAGCAGGCGCTCGGCCAGGACGATCTGCGGTTCGTTCACGTACAGGTTGGACACGTGGCCCAGGCGCCCGATCTGGTCACCGACGGCCTCCTGCACGGCTGGGTGGCAGTGCCCGAGGACGCTCACGGCCACCCCGGCGATCAGGTCGAGGTACTCGCGCCCGTCGGCGTCCCACACCCTGGCCCCCGCACCACGCTCAAGCGCGATCGGCGGACGGCCGTAGGCCGCCATGATCACGGCGTCCCGGCGATTGAGCAGCTCGGCGTTCACGGGGCTCCTCCCGTAGCGGGGTCTGGTCCTATAGCAGGGGCAGGTGTGGCCGGATCCGCGGCGGTGCCGTCCGGAATACCGCTGTCCCGGATACTGCCGTCCGGGATACTGCCGTCCGGGGCGGGCCGGCCGGCCGGCACCGGGGCGGTTGCCCTCCGGGCGCCGTCCGGTGTGATCAGGGTGCCGATGCCGTCGTCGGTGAAGATCTCCAGCAGGACGGCGTGCGCCACCCGGCCGTCGAGGACGTGGGCCTGCGGGACACCACCGTGTACCGCCCGCAGGCATGCCTCCATCT
>NZ_CAAAFT010000387.1:7383-13441 GCF_900634765.1 Candidatus Protofrankia californiensis
GCCGTCGAGGACGTGGGCCTGCGGGACACCACCGTGTACCGCCCGCAGGCATGCCTCCATCTTCGGGATCATTCCCGCGGTCAGCGTGGGCAGCAGGTTCGCCAGCTCCCCGGCGGTCAGCTCGCTGATCACCTCGTCGCTGTGCGGCCAGTCCGCGTACAGCCCCTCGACGCCGGTGAGGATGACCAGCTTCGCCGCGCCGAGCGCGGCGGCGAGCGCGGCGGCGGCGGTGTCGGCGTTGACGTTGTACACCCCGCCGTCGATCCCGCGGGCGACGGTGGCGACCACCGGCACCTTGCCGGAGTCGAGCAGGGCGGTCACGGTCTCGGGGGCGACCTCGACGACGTCGCCGACCAGGCCGATGTCGACCTCCCGGCCGTCCACGACGGCCGGGCGCCGCTGCGCGGTGAACAGGTTGGCGTCCTCGCCGGACAGGCCCACCGCGAACGGGCCGTGGTTGTTGACCAGCCCGACGACGTCCCGGTTGACCTGACCGACCAGGACCATCCGGACGATCTCCATCGTCTCCGGGGTGGTCACCCGCAGCCCGCCGGCGAACACCGACTCGACGCCCAGTCGGTTCAGGTGCGCGGTGATCTGCGGCCCACCGCCGTGGACGACGACCACCCGCAGACCCGCGTAGCGCAGGAACACCACGTCGGCTGCGAACGCCTCGCGCAGCGCCGGGTCGCTCATCGCGTGACCGCCATACTTGATCACGATGGTGGAACCGTGGAAACGCGACAGCCAGGGCAGCGCCTCGACGAGCACCCGCGTCTTGGCCAGGGCGGCATGACCCCGCGCGAGCGTCGCCGACCGGTCCGGGGCGGGTAGTGCGCTCACGTCGAGTACGCCGAGTTCTCGTAGACGTAGCCGTCGGTGAGGTCGTTCGTCCAGACCGTCAGTTCGGTAGCGCCGGCATGCAGGTCGATCCGGATGCTGACCTCCCGGCCCGCCAGGTCGACGAGTTCACGCGGCTCCCCCGGAGCGCCACCGCGACACACCCACACCCCGTTGATCGCGACGTCGAGGGCGTCGGGTTCGAACGCGGCGCGGGTGGTTCCCACCGCCGCGAGCACCCGGCCCCAGTTCGGGTCATTGCCATACAGCGCACACTTGAGCAGGTTGCACCGCGCCACCGCCCGGCCGACCTCGAGGGCGTCCTCCTCGCCGGCCGCGCCGGTGACGGTGACGGCGATCGTCTTGGTCGACCCCTCGGCGTCGGCGACCAGCTGCCCGGCGAGATCGGCACAGGTGTCGGTCACCAGCCCGCCGAGCGTCTCGGGCGCGATGCTCACCCCGGACGCGCCGCTGGCCAGCAGCAGCACGGTGTCGTTGGTGGACATGCAGCCGTCGGAGTCCACCCGCTCGAAGGTGGTACGGCAGGCGTCCCGCAGCAGCCGGTCGGCGGTCGGCGGGTCGACGACCGCGTCCGTGGTCACCACCACCAGCATCGTGGCGAGCGCGGGCGCGAGCATGGCCGCGCCCTTGGCCATCCCACCGACCGTGACCCCCTCCGCCGCGCACACCGCCTGCTTGCTGACGGTGTCGGTGGTGCAGATCGCCTCGGCGGCGGCGCCACCGCCAGTCACCGACGCCTCGGCGACCGCCTTGTCCACGCCGGCCAGCAGCAGTTCCATGGGCAGGCGCACCCCGATCAGCCCGGTCGAGCACACGGCGAGCTCACCGGCCCCGATGCCGAGCAGGGTCGCGGTGTGCTCGGCGCAGCGGTGCGTGTCGGCGAAACCGGCAGGGCCCGTGCAGGCGTTGGCGCCGCCGGAGTTCAGCACGACCGCCCGCAGCCGACCGTCGGCGAGCACCTGCCGGGACCACTGCACCGGCGCGGCCTGCACCCGGTTGCGGGTGAACACGCCGGCGGCCGTGTCGAGGGGGCCGTCGTTGACGACGACGGCGACGTCCGGACGTCCGGACGGCTTGAGCCCGGCCACCACTCCCGCGGCCCGGAAACCGGCCGGCGCTGTGACGCTCATGATCCGACCCCCACGGTTACTCCTCCCGCCTTCGGATGATCATGGCATGCCTTCGGACGGCCATGGCTTACCTGTGCACGGTTACTGCCTGTATGGCTACTGTCGGTGGAACAGGTCACGGGGCTACCCCCTGCGCGGTCAGGCCGCTGGTTTCCGGCAGGCCGAGCATGAGGTTCGCGCACTGCAACGCCTGGCCCGCGGCTCCCTTGCACAGGTTGTCGACGGCGGCGACAACCACCGCCCGTCCCGCCTGCTCGTCCGCCGTGACCTGCAGGTGGACGGCGTTGCCGCCGAAGGTCGCCGCGGTGTGGGGCCACCGTCCCGGCGGCAGGACCCGCACGAACGGCTCGTCGGCATAGGCCGTGAGCAGCGCGCCGCGCAGCGCGTCCGTGGTCACCGCCGGTTCGAGACGGGCGGTGCAGGTGGCGAGGATGCCGCGCGGCATGGGCGCCAGGACCGTGGTGAACGACATCGACACGGGCGTGTCGACCAGCCCGCCAAGGGCTTGCAGGATCTCCGGGCGGTGCTGGTGGTTACCAACCTTGTAGGCGGTCAGGTCGTTCATGACCTCGCTGCCGAGCAGGTTCACCTTGGGCGACCGGCCAGCACCCGACGTACCGCTGGCCGCCACGACGACGATGTCCTCGGCCGCAACCAGCCCCGCGACCAGCAGCGGGGCGAGGGCGAGGGTGACCGCGGTCGGATAGCAGCCCGGGGCCGCCACCCGGCTACTGGCCCGGATCGCCTCCCGTGCCGCAGGCAGCTCCGGCATCCCGTACGTCCACGTGCCCGCGTGCTCGCCACCGTAGGCCCGGCGCCAGGCGTCGGCGTCGGCGAGCCGGTGGTCGGCGCCCAGGTCGACGACGCGGGCACCGTCCGGCAGCGTCGCCGCGACGCCGGCGGACGCGCCGTGCGGGAGCGCGAGAAAGACGATGTCGGCGTCGACGCCTACAAGGGCCGGCGTGTCGACGAAGACCCGGCCCGCAAGATCGGGAAGGTGCGGGTGGACCTCGATAACGTCCCGCCCGGCCGACGAGCCCGCCGCCAGCGGACCGACCTCGATCTCCGGATGCCCGAGCAGCAGACGCAACAGCTCCCCGCCCGCGTACCCACTCGCCCCGGCCACCGCCGCTGTCATCCCCATGGCGTCCCCATGAATGAAAACTTATACACACAGTTTCATGATCATGCAAGCAGCCCGATGGCTCCACTGACCCCGCTGACGATGTGAATCCGATGCTGCCGGAACGAACCGCATTCACATCGCTATGCGGGTCGAGGTGATCTAGGTCGAGACAGAAGGCTTTGATCAACGTGTCAGGGTTGGCGACGGATCGCACCACCGGTGCGTCGACTCCCGGTGCGCCGGCTCCGGCTCCGGGACCGGGACCGGGTTCAAGAGCCGGTTCGGGTCCGGGTCACCATGGCGTCGGAAGCCGGACACTCCTGCCTCCGGCCGCGCCGGACGGTCGACGCTGTCAGATACCGCCGGAACAAACAGATATCACTGAAACAAACCGTCCAGGCCCGGCCACGGGCTACACACGAGATCGGGACGCCGAGAATCGGAGGGGACGCAACATGATGAGCGGCATGACGGCAGCAACCACCGCATTCGCCACGCCCACCGAGCCCCTCACCGCTGAACCCCCGACCGGCAGGCAGGTAATGGCACGACACGTAATGGCACGGCGCATGGTGACCGGGCAGGTGACGACCGGACACGTGGTCCGAGTTCCGGCCGGGCCGGTGATCGCCACCGGTTCATCGCACCGGACGGGGCCACGGTGACATTCTTCGGTGCGTATCTGACGCTCCTGTTGATCCTGCTGATCGTCATAATCGGTACGCGGGTCGTCCTGTCGCGCTCCCATGACGTACCACCCGTGGATCCGCGCAGCCTCCCCCTGGAGGATCTCGGCTTCCTTGCCGGCGGACCGAGGCGGGCGGTCGAGGCGGCGGTCGTCTCCCTGTACGACGAGGGCCGTATCGCCCCGGGAACCCGGCGCTCCTCGCTCATCGCGGTCGGCCCCCCGCCGACAGGGGGGCATGACATCACCCGTGCGGTGCACAGCACCATCGCCGCAGCAGGCGAAATCCGGCTCGCCCGCGTCAAACGGATCGTTGCAGGCAGCCCGGCCGCACATGCCACCCGCGCCGGATTACAGGCGGCACGCCTCGTGCCGCCCGCGGAACAGATCCGCAGGCTCCGGCAACTGCGCCGGGTATTCCTAATCATGGTGGCCGCGGGTCTGCTCGGCTTCCCGTTCGCCCTCGTGGCCGGCGACATCGGCGCCTTCTTCTACCTGCCGGCCGCGTTCATAATGTCCACGGTCGCCATCATGGCGACGATCACCCCGACGACCACGCGGGCCGGGCGCCGGCTCCTGCGGGACGCCCGTGTGCTCGCGCGGAGCCTGGGCCTGGGCGGGATTCCCGGTCAGCGCGGTGTGGCCGTCGCCCTGTTCAGCCCGATCGTGCTGTGGCGGACCGATCCCGTGCTCGCCCGGCAACTCGGCTTCCCCTTCTCCCCCAACTCGAACAGTTCCTCCTCGGGCGGCGGGTCGTCCTGCGGCGGCGGGTCGTCCTGCGGCGGCGGGTCCTCCTGCGGCGGCGGGTCCTCCTGCGGCGGCGGTGGCGGCGGTGGCGGCGGCTGTGGTGGCGGTGGCGAATGACCACCACGTCCGGACCGGGCGCCGGTACGCCACTGCACGGGCTGGGGATCGGCTGGCGACCGGAGCTCGCCGCCTTCATCGTCGATCGGACGGACCTGCGTTTCGTCGAGGTGATAGCCGAGACCCTGCACACCCACGGCCCCCTGCCGGCCGGTCTCGACGAACTGGTCGAGCGCGGCGTGACGGTGGTGCCGCACGGCGTCGGCCTCGGGCTCGGCGGCGCCGACCCGCTCCAGCCGGCGCGGGTCGCGCATCTGGCCGCCGTCGCCGAGCGGCTGCGGGCGCCGCTGGTAAGCGAGCATGTCGCGTTCGTGCGGGCCGACGGCCTCGAAGCCGGTCACCTGCTGCCGGTCCCGCGCACCCGCGAAGCCCTCGACGTGCTGGTCGCGAACGTGCGGGCAGTGTCCGCCGAGCTCGGGGTACCGCTCGCCCTGGAGCACCCGGCCGCGCTGCTGCGCTGGCCCGAGGCGGACTTCGGCGAGGCCGACTTCCTCACCGAACTGGCCGAGCGCACCGGCGCGCTGCTCCTGCTGGACCTCGCCAACCTGCACGCCGACCGGATCAACCACGGAGTCGACCCGCACCGCTTCCTCGAGGCGTTGCCGTGGGAGCGCATCGCCTACATCCATGTGGCGGGTGGGGTCGTACGCGACGGGCTCTACCACGACACCCACACCCATCCCGTCACCGGAGAGGTCCTCGATCTGGTGCGCGAGGTGGCCGACCGCTATCCGTATCCGTATCCGGACCCGGCGGGCCAACGGCAGCGTGATCATTCCTGTCCCGCTGCCGCAGACTCCGGCAGGACTCCAGCGATCATGCTCGAACGCGACGGTCGCTACCCGTCCGTCCGGGAGCTCACCGATGAGCTGGACGCCGTCGCCGCCGCGGCCGGACACGTCCCATGATCGTCCCCACATCGCGAGCCGGGAGGCAGGACGGGCAGGACGGTTGCGATGCCGGAGGCGACTGCGATGCCGGAAGCGAGTTGCGGCAGGCGCAGGGCGACCTCGTCCGTGCGCTGGTAGCCGGCGGGCCGCTCCCCGCCGGATTCGACCCCGACCGTGTCGGGGCAACCCGGGTCGCGCTGCTCGACAAACGCGCGGACGCGGTCGCGCGAGCATGGCCGGCGCTGTCGTCCCTGCCCGCCTTCCGGTCCAGGTTCACGGCCTTCGCAGCCGGTCGCCCGCCCGTCGGGGCGCACGCCGACGGAGTGGCCTTCGCCCGCGCGGTCCATGGTGATCTCCACCGCGACGCGCGGGCCGAGCAGCTCGTGGCCGCGCTGGCGCGGCGGCGTCTGGCGATTGCCGCGGACCGGCGGGCGGACGGGCGTCCGCTCATCGCGGTACGGGCGCCGTTCGTGGGCACACGCATCCTCGGCTTCGGCTTCGG
>NZ_CAAAFT010000387.1:13873-14497 GCF_900634765.1 Candidatus Protofrankia californiensis
CGGTCGGCCGGCGGATAGGTGGACACCGCCGGCGCGGTGACCGGCGGACGCGACGACGCGATCTCGATCACCGTGTCGAGGTCGAGTTCCATGGCGCAGGTCCGGGCCGGCAGCCCGTACGCCGCGATCACGCGTGGGTGCAGCTCCCCGGCGTACCCGACCACACGGCCGTCCGCTGACAGGCGCGCGCACCGACCCGGGTGCCATGGCATCACCGCGTCCGCGGCCACTGCCAGTTCCACACCGGTGGCTTCCGCGACGGTGTGCGCCGCGTCGACGGCATCCTGCCAGGTTGCCGGCTGCCCTGGGCCCCACCAGCCGGCCGGCTCGCGACGGCCGGTCAGGACGACGGCCACCAGCCTGGGCTGTTCGGGCAGGACGGCGTTCAGCGCGGCGATCTCGGCGTCACCGGGCCGGTGGTCGACTGCCGGGGTGAGCGGCGGGGTCGGTGGCGTGGCAACCGTGACGACGGACCGGAAGACCAGACCGGTCTCGAACAGGGCCAGATCGGCCTGACCCCGGCCGATGTTGCGAACAGCCGCGGCGAACAGTCCCTGCAGCAGGGTTGTGCGCAGGTTGGAGGCATCCTCGGCGATCGGGTTGGCGATCCGGACCACCGCGGCC
>NZ_CAAAFT010000388.1:0-4970 GCF_900634765.1 Candidatus Protofrankia californiensis
GTCGGCGACCGTGCAGCCGACCTCGACCAGCCGGCGCCGGACGACCTCCTCCGGGTAGGGACGCCCACCCAGGCGAGCTGTCTCGGCCAGCGGGAACGTGATGGTCCGCGGCGACGGACGGTGATCGATGTCGGTCACGCCCGTCTCGGCCGTGGCCCCGGCGAGCTCGGCGAGCAGGCGCAGGGCAGCGCGGGCCGCCGCCGGCGCAAGCGCGGGATCGACGCCCCGCTCGAACCGGCGTGACGCCTCGGAGCCGAGCTGGTGGCGCCGGGCCGTACGGGCCACCGCGACCGGGTCGAAGTGGGCTGCCTCGATGAGGATCTCGGTGGTGTCGGAGGAGATCTCGGTGGAGGCGCCACCCATGACCCCGGCGAGTGCCACGGGCCCGGAGTCGTCGGCGATGACGAGGTCTTCCGGGTCGAGCTCACGCTTGACGCCGTCGAGGGTGACCAGCCGCTCCCCGTCACGGGCGCGGCGCACCACGATCGGACCGGACAGTTTCGCCCGGTCGAAGGCGTGCAGCGGCTGACCCAGTCCCAACATGATCAAATTTGTGACGTCGACCGGCACCGAGATGGGCCGCATACCCGACAGCGCAAGACGCCGGGCGAGCCGCAGCGGCGTCACCGCGCCCGGACGGACCCCGGTGACGACCCGGGCGACATACCGGCTGCAGGCGGCGGTGTCCTCCACCACGACCGGATAGCCCACCGCGCCCCGCTCGGGCACGGCCTGCTCGGGCACCACATGCTCGAGATGCCCCGGCGCCGCCTGCTCGCGGACGCCGTCGCGACCGCCGGGTACGGCTGCGACCACGGCGGGGTCGTCGAAGGCCAGCCCGAACGCGGTCGCCGCCTCCCGGGCGATCCCGCGCAGGGACAGGCCGTAACCCCGGTCCGGGGTGACGGCTATGTCCAGCACGTCGTCGGCAAGTTCCAGCAGCTCGGCGACATCGGCCCCCAGCGGGGTGCCGGGCGGCAGGACGAGGATCCCGCTGTGGTCGTCACCGATACCCAGTTCGCTGGCCGAACAGATCATCCCCTCGCTGACCTGTCCGTAGGTCTTGCGGGCGGTGATGGTGAAACCGCCGGGCAGCACCGCGCCGGGCAGCGCGACGGCCACCCGGTTGCCGACCTCGAAGTTGAACGCACCGCAGATCACACCGCGGGTGCCGGTCTCGGCCACCCGGACCTGCACCCAGCGCACGTCCTTTTTCTTGGTCCGGACAAGCTCGATCGACACGACCTCGCCGACGACGACGCCGGCGAGGTCGTGCCCGACGGACTCGACGGCCTCCACCTCGAAACCGGCCCGGATGAGCGCCTCGGCGACAGCCTTCGCCGGCGGCAGGGCCGGGACGGCCTCGCGCAGCCATGACATCACGATCTTCATCGTCAGTTCCCCGTCCCGAGTGCAAGGCCGAAGCGGACGTCACCGTCGACGAAGTCACGGATCTCGTGGACGTCGTGGCGGATCATCGCGGCGCGTTCCAGGCCCATCCCGAACGCGAACCCGCTGTAGCGGGCCGGATCGATCCCGCAGGCGACCAGCACGTTCGGATCGACCATCCCGCAGCCCCCGACCTCGATCCAGCCCTCGTCGGAGCACACCCGGCACGGCTGGCGGGAGGACTCACCACGGCAGGCGAAGCAGGCGACGTCGAGCTCGGCCGACGGCTCGGTGAACGGGAAGTAGGACGGCCGCAGGCGCGTCGCCAGGCCCGAACCGAACAGCGCCTGGGCGAAGACCTCGAGAGTCCCGCGTAGGTCGGCCATGGTGATGCCCTCGTCCACTGCCAAGCCCTCGATCTGGCCGAACACCGGCGAATGCGTGGCGTCGACCGCGTCGTTACGGTACGTCCGCCCAGGGCACACCACGTACACGGGCAGCGGCCGGGACAGCAGCGTGCGGATCTGTACCGGCGAGGTGTGCGTGCGCAGCAGCAGCCCGCTGCCCACCGGGTCGACGTACAGGGTGTCGTGCGAGCTTCGGGCCGGATGGTCCGGACCGAGGTTCAACGCCTCGAAGTTGAACCAGTCGTGCTCGGCCTCCGGTCCTTCGGCCACCTCGTAGCCCATTGCCACGAACACGTCCACAAGGTGGTCGGACAGGGTCGTGAGCGGGTGGCGGGCCCCCCGCGGGCGGCGGGCGCCGGGAAGGGTGACGTCGACGCGCTCCTCGACGAGCACCCGCGCATCACGCTCGGCGGTCAGCTCGGCCAGCCGTGCCTCGTAGGCCGCGCGGACGGACGCGGCGGCGGCGTTGTGCCGGCGCCCGGCCGCGGCACGCTCGGCCTGTGGCAGGGCACCGAGCTCGCGGCGGGCGAGCACCAGCGGAGCACCCCGGCCGTCCAGGTGCAGGGTCCGCAGTGCGGCGAGTTCGTCGAGGTCCCCCGCGGTCGCGATCGCGGCGGACGCCTGAGCGCACACCTGGTCGAGCCGGTCGGGATCGAGTGCATTGTGGTCCGCCGGAGCCGGGTCGGTACGTCCCGGGTCGGCACGGTTCGGATCGGCACGGTTCGGGTCGACGCGTCCGGGGTCATCTCCGGCGGTCGCCGCCGAGGGTTCGTGCGCGTTCGACCGGTTCGGGTCAGCGTTCTGTGTGGACGGGGGCACGCTGGTCATCCTCGTTGATGGTGTTGCTCGTCGATGGTGGTTGCTTGCCGATGGTGCTGACGGGGCTCAGGTCGGGACGCCCGCCGGGTGACTGTCGCTCCTCGCGTCCGGACCGGACCGTCATACCGGACCGTCGAACGGTCAGACGGCCAGGACGGCCAGGCTCAGGCGAAGACCGGTGCCCCGGCGGGCACCACAAATCGAAACTCCGCGCCGCCACCGGGTACCCGGCCGACCGTGATGGTCCCGCCGTGAGCCTCGATGAGCGCCCTGGCGATGTAGAGCCCGAGGCCCGTGCCGTTCCCGCGGGTCGCCCCGCGCCAGAACTTCGTGAAGACCCGGGAGGCACTCGCCTCGGGCACGCCCTCACCCTCGTCGGCCACGCTGACCTCGGCTCCGATCGGTGTACCACGCATGACGATGGTGACGGTACCGGCACCGTGCCGCAGGGCGTTGTCCACCAGGTTGTGCAGCACCTGCTCGATCTTGTCGGAATCGAGCCACATCTCGGGTAGCTCACCCTCGGTACGCATCACAAACCGGTCGTGGGTGGCCTCGCCCGCCGCGACCTTGCCGTCGACGACCCGGCGCAGGGTCTGCGCGAGGTCCACGATCTGCTTGCGCATCTGGATCCGGCCGGAGTCGATGCGCGAGACGTCGAGCACCTCCGCGAGCAGCCGGGTCACCCGGTCGGCGTCGGTGTTGACGGTGTTGAGCATGAGCTTCTTCTGTTCTTCGGTGAAGCGGTCCCACTTCGCCAGCAGGGTGGCGGTGAAGCCCTTGACGCTCGTCAGCGGCGAGCGCAGCTCGTGGGCGACGGTCGAGACCAGGTCGGCGCGGTTGCGTTCGAGGCGCTCCCGGCTGGCCGTGTCCCGCAGGGACAACGAAACGTGCGCCAGCCGGCCGTCCACACGGATATAACGGACGGTAACATTGAGATCGCGCTCGTCGCCGGTGCGGGCCAGGGTCAGGCGGCGCTCGGGCTGGCCGGTCACCCGCGGCAGGTCGCGGCTCGTCCGCGAGCACTCCCACCAGTCATTGCCCCGCTCGTCCAGCAGCGGCAGGACGTCGGTGAGGTGACGCCCGGGCGCTGCCGCCGCGGCCACACCGGTCATCTTGGCGGCGGCGGCGTTGAACACCTCGACCCGACCCTCGCGGTCCACGACCACGATCCCGTCCGGGAGATCGTCCCAGTTCACCGGCAGCGCGGGCGGCGTCTGGGCGGCGGGCGCCTCGAGGTGGGGCATCCCATCCGCCCGCGGGCCGGGGGCGGGGATCGCATCCCCGTCGACCTCTGGCTTGCAAGCCTGGTCGGGGGCCGACGTGACCGTGTGCGTCACAGCCGTTCACCTCCCCCGACGCCTGCCGCGCCGGATCCGAGCCTCGCCTGTGCGCGCGCTGACGCGTACAGGCAGATCGCCGTGGCCACCGCAAGATTCAGCGACTCGGCCTGACCGTACACCGGTACCCGAAGTACCGCGTCCGCGGACACTACGGTAGCGCGCGGCAAACCTCGTGCCTCGTTACCGAACAGCCATCCGGTGGGTGTGTCCAGCTCCCCCGCGTCCTGTGCGGTGTCTATGTCGCGCGGCGCGAGGGGCGTGGTCGCCACGATACGACAACCGTGGTCCCGTAGCTGTCGCACCGCGTCGTCCACGCCGATATCGGTGACGACCGGCAGGTGGAAGATGCTGCCCGCGGACGCGCGGACCGCCTTCCCTCCGAACGGGTCCACCGATGACCCCGCGAACACCACCGCGTCCGCGCCGGCGGCGTCCGCCGACCGGACGATCGTCCCCGCGTTACCCGGATCCTGGGTGTCGACACAGATCGCCACGAGGCGGGGTTCACCGAGGTCGGCGATCCGATGGTGCGGATACTCGGCCAGGGCAACCACCCCTTGTGGGGTCACGGTCTCGGACAGTGAAGCCACCGCGTCGTCGGAGACGACCCGCACCGGTATCCCCGCTGTGTGGACGAGCTCCACGTACCGGTCGACCGCTGACGAGCCGACGAATATCTCCCGCAGCGCCCCGGCCGCAAGCCCTGCGGTGACAGCCTGGGGTCCTTCGACCAGAAACTGGCCTCGGACACGCCGGGCCGCGGGACGGCGCAGGCGCCGCGCGGCGAGCACCCGCGCCGAACGCGGGCCGGGCGGGTCCGGAACCACCGATGGACGCGGAACCGACGGATGCGAAACAGTGCCGTCCGGCGACTCCCTCAGGCTGCCTGGGGCTGCTGCGGCACCGGTGGCAGCGCGGCTCGCGCCACTTCGACCAGTGCGGTGAACGCCGCCGGGTCCGTCACCGCGAGATCGGAGAGGATCTTGCGATCCACTTCCACGCCCGCCAGGCG
>NZ_CAAAFT010000388.1:5163-6625 GCF_900634765.1 Candidatus Protofrankia californiensis
CCGGGTCCGTCACCGCGAGATCGGAGAGGATCTTGCGATCCACTTCCACGCCCGCCAGGCGCAGCCCCTGGACGAACCGGTTGTAGGTCAGCCCGTTCTGCCGCGCCGCGGCGTTGATCCGGGTGATCCACAGCTGGCGGAAGTCGCCCTTGCGGGCCCGCCGGTCGCGGTAGGAGTAGGTCATCGAGTGCAGGACCTGCTCCTTGGCCTTGCGGTACAGCCGGGACCGCTGACCCCGGTACCCGCTGGCCTGCTCCAGGACCGTCCGGCGCTTCTTCTGGGCGTTGACCGCCCGCTTGACCCTTGCCATGAGGTGGAGAACTCTCTTTCGGTCGTGGCTGTCAACACCGCGTCACGCAACACCGCGTCGCGCGGCTCCCAACCGGTGGGAGCGGCTGGCTGGAGGGCCACAGGCGGCGCGATCATGCTCTTCGTACTGCCGGAGGCCCATGCCCCTGGGTCGCTGCCCCTGGGTCGCCAGTGGGCCTGCGATGGTCAGCGCACCAGCAGCCGCTTGATACGTCCTTCGTCCGCCGGGCTGAGCGTCACTTCGTTGTACAGCCGCCTGGTGCGCCGGCTGGACTTGTGCTCCAGCAGGTGGTTACGGTTCGCCCGGCGGCGCATCACCTTGCCGGAAGCGGTGATCCGGAATCGCTTGGCTGCGCCGGTGTGGGTCTTCATCTTGGGCATCTGGAAAGTCCTGTAATAAGCGTTATGAATGATTGAGTCGTCGGTGGTTCTCGGTCAGGCCCGGGCGGCCGGCTCCGGCACGCGCTGGGGTCGGGAACCCTTGTGCGGAGCCATCACCATGGTCATGTTCCGGCCGTCCTGCTTGGGCTGGGCTTCGACATAGCCAAGGTCCGCGACGTCCGTGGACAACCGCTGCAACAGCCGGATGCCCAGTTCAGGTCGGGACTGCTCACGACCACGAAACATGATCGTTATCTTGACCTTGTCGCCGGCCCGCAGAAACCGCACCACGTGGCCCTTTTTGGTCTCGTAGTCGTGCGGATCGATCTTCGGTCGGAGTTTCATTTCCTTGATGACCGTCTGGACCTGGTTCTTACGAGCCTCGCGACGCTTCTGGTCGGACTCATACTTGAACTTCCCGTAGTCCATGAGCTTGCAGACCGGCGGACGAGCCGTCGGCGCGACCTCGACGAGGTCGAGATCGGCTTCCTGGGCAAGCTGCATCGCCTCGGCGATGGCGACAATGCCGATCTGCTCGCCTTCGGGGCCGACCAGGCGCACCTCGGGTACTCTGATCCGGTCATTGATGCGGGACTCTGCGCTGATGTGGTTCCCCTCCGTGACTCGACGCGCGGACACGACCTGCCGCTGCGGAGCCCTGCGCCCGGTCAACCCGGACACCCGACCGACACGCCGTCATACAACGGCTCGGCCGACCGGCGACCCGGCCGTTGTGCTGGCAACGACATCGGGTGGGAGGCAAGCCTCCGCT
>NZ_CAAAFT010000389.1:0-558 GCF_900634765.1 Candidatus Protofrankia californiensis
GGAGGCGCGCCTCGACCGCGACGAAGACCCGTGAACCGGCCAGCGCGGTCGCCACCGCCCGTTCGTCCCGGCTCGCGAGGGCGGCCCGCAACACCTCATCGGCACCGCCGCGATCACCCTGGCCGGATGGGGTCAGCAACTCCCGCTTCACCGCTCGACCTTACGCATCCTCATGCGTCCTCCGTATACGTCCCCCGGCGCCTATCTGCCGGCGGCCGATCAGCCGGGCCCGGCCTCCACGGCCGCGGCGAGCTCACCGAACGCGGCCCGGGTACGCCTGCGCAGACCGGACCAGGTGAACGGCCGGCCGTCGGCCAGCATGGGATCGAACGGGACGACGACGACGATGCTGTGAGCGCGCTCGGCGAGCCGCGCCAGACGGCGGCGCGCGCGGCCGGACCACCGCGTCGGGACGGTCTCCACCACGGCGATCGCCACCGAATCGGCCAGGTCACCCCGGCCGCTGTCGGCAAGTGCAGCCAGCGCGTCGTCCACGGCCGACAACGTCACGACACCGGCTCGGGCAGCCACCACGAGGGTGTCGGCCCGAGCCAGCAG
>NZ_CAAAFT010000389.1:583-1228 GCF_900634765.1 Candidatus Protofrankia californiensis
CGTCACGACACCGGCTCGGGCAGCCACCACGAGGGTGTCGGCCCGAGCCAGCAGTGCCGCGGGCAACGGCCGGCCCCACCCGGGCGGGCTGTCGACTAACGCCACCTCGTACCAGTCCTCGACAACGTCGAGGGCACGGCCGACCTCCTCGACGGAGCGCCCGAAGACGTCCGCGCCCGGCGCTCCGAGGAGGACGTCGAGACCTACCGGCCCCGGACCCTGGCCGGCCGGGCCCGTCCGACCCGTCCGGCCGGCGGAGGGGACGAACCGGCGGACCTCGGGCAGCAGCGGCGCCGGTAACCCTCCCGCGCGCGAAAGCTCCCCCCGGCCGGGTGCATGGCCGGGTGCATGGCCGGACGAGGGACCCAGCCGGGCGGCGAGCGCACCAGGCTGGTCGGGACACACGTCCAGCGCGATGATCCGGTCACGGCGGGACGCCGCGAGCGCCATCGCGAGACCGGCTGTCACCGTCGTACGTCCACAACCGTCTTCGAGCCCGCCGACATGCACCCACCGGCACCTGGCCACGAGCGCGCCGGGACCCCCGCGGTCGGCAACCACACGATCCGCCACAACACCCCCGGGCTGCGTACCCCCGGGCTCCGCGCCCCCGGGCTGCGCCACAACACCCCCGGGCTCCGGCTC